>DATDHL010000607.1:0-13123 GCA_036521575.1 Edaphobacter sp.
GCGGGAGATGATATTCTCTGAAGACAAGGTTCGCCGGAAGTGCTTGAGAGACTTCTGCAGCGATTTGGGCGCATAACTCAGCGGTAGAGTGCCACCTTCACACGGTGGAAGTCGTAGGTTCGAATCCTGCTGTGCCCACCATATAAATCAACAACTTAGACCGACCCGGCATAGTGACTTGGTGCCATTTGGTGCCAAACTAAAACAACTGGCATCCACTGCGCCGGTTCCTGCCGTCGCAAACCTACATGGTCTGCTGCGGCGTTGCTGCTGAGGTGAGAATCTCGTAGACCGTCACTACCATTTGCTGCACACTCTCTGGGAGTTCCTGCATGTACTCGTTCGCGGTGGTATCCGCGCGCGAATGCCGCAGGTGGGATTGAATGTCCTTCACTGAACCCAGACTCTGTGCCCTGGTGGCGATGGTCCGCCGGATCAACTGGAAGTTCAGCTTCGGGATGTCCAAAGACTCCGCAAGAGGCTTTAGAACCCTGCTGCGATAGTTGGAGGTATCCAAGAACCCGCCGTCCGCGTTCGGGAACATTGGGTCATCAGGTGAAGACTTTCTGTGTGCGGTGTTCTGACAGAAAGGGTTCTCACATGAGGCTTGTTTACACTCCAGCTTCCACTCCATGAGTTCGGCGGCGAGGTCATCCGGAAGATAGACGGTTTCGGTTAGGTCGAGAGTGTTTACGTCGTCAAACGACCGCCAACGAATCGCGAACAGCTCACTCGGCCGAAGGGCATCGGTCATGTCGAGCAAAAGGATCAAGCGATCCCGGCGAGTCGCTTTAGCCAAGGCCGCTCTCAATTGTTCCCAAGTCAAAATCTGTTTGTCCTTCGGCCGGAGATTTTTCGGGATCTTCAGCTTCCGGGTGGGGTCCTTGACCAGGAACTCCTGCTCGATTGCTTCGTCGAAGATGGACTTGAGATAAGAGCGCGCCTGCTTGACCCGGTCCTGGCAGTAAGTTCGCGCCAGGTGGTTCAAATGGGTTTGCAGCTCAAATTTCTCTATCGATTCGATTTTCTGCGAGCCAAACTTCGCTATCAGGTCGATCTCGATTTGAGCTTTCTTCTCTCTCGCCGTTTCGGGCCGCCAGTCTCCCTGCCGGAGCGGGAAGTAGCGGTTGCGAACCACTCAAAGGTGACAGACCCATCCTTTAGGATTCTGCCATCTGGGATTTGGCCTGTTTTCTTGGCTATCTCTTTTCGCAGCGCTTCGCGTGCCGCGGGTTTTGTCATCTCCGATTTCAGGCCTAACGCGACAACAACTCTCGCGCTTCGGACTTCCTTTGTTTCAGGATCGATGACATCCTTGCGGTAGTAGCCATACCAGCGTTTGCCGCGCAGGACGATCGAACCCACCTGGTGCGATTTACCCATGGATTCCTCACTTCTGTGGCGGAAACAGTGGGCTCTTCTATTTTACCTGCACTAGCCTGCGCGCCTGCCTATAGAAGAGACACGTTCGCGCTCATCGATAAAAGCTTCAATTCCGCTGTGACGATACCGAAGGGTGCCATCACCCATGCGAATCACCGGCAAGAACGGTTTCTTGCGGGACGAGTGATCCCAAACCCAATCTGTACTCACTCTCAACCGCATGGCGACGTCTTCGGCGGTGAGGAGAGGATCCGGATCCGGCGCGCGGCTCGGCGTCTTCCGCTCTGTTGGTGTTGGAACTTCGAGCGAGGATTCCACCAATCGTATGGGCAACTCACCCATTGTGCCGTTCATCATTGCCATCCCTTCCGCCTTGTCTTGCCTGCATCGGCAGATTGGCAAGCTATCGCAACCGGATGCCTAAGCAATGGTGGAGAGGATTATCGATGGAGTCCAATACTTCCTGTCTATGGCGTGATGCCTTTTGGCTATGGCAAATCGGACTCGTAGACACGAGGTTACCCAACGGTGACCTATTGACACTTTCCGTCCTCAGGAAAATGATGAATCACTGTTGTTTGTGCCCTGAATATTGGCTGCTTTGAGTCGGATTTGCATTCCCCAACGGAGCGGTACGGGATATGTCCGATCTTGTCGAATTCAGGCATCTCCGATACATCGTTGCGATTGCGCAGACAGCCAACTTTACCCGAGCAGCGGAGCGCCTTTTCCTCGCACAACCTACGCTTAGTCGCCAAATCAAGGATCTTGAAACAGAGATAGGATTTCCTATCTTCAAGCGTACCCGCGAAGGGGTTCGCATTACGCCGGCAGGGCAAATGGTTATCGACTACGCACAAAGACCGCTCTAGAGGGGCGCGTCAGAATATTGAAGATCGCGAAGGAAGTCCACTTTGGAAACATCACACCGTTGCTTGCCATCCCAGCGGCCTTTGTCGAGCATGAGCAGGCCGAGCCGAGCCATGTCGCGGGTCGAGAGGCTCATGGCGTATTCGCCGAGGCTGCTCTCTGGCATGAACTCTTTCTTCTGTTCGGAGGCCCTATAGTCCTGCATGCCGAGGGGGTTGGCGAGATCAGTTTGGAGCGCCAGATAGATGCTATGGCCGGTGAGCCTTTCAAAGGCGACGCCGGCAGCATTGAAGTCCCAGTTGTTGTAAACATAATAGGTTCCGGGGGGATGCGAGCCACGCTTGGGCATGTAGTCCGCCTGACCGAAGCTGCCGGAGGGATGGTAGACACCCGACCGGGACGCAATCAGTTGGCGGAGTGTGGCTGTTTCTTCGATGGGGAGCAATGGTTGTTTGTCGGTGATGCCGAGCTGCTTGATTGTCTTGTTTAGATCGATCGTGCCGTTGGCCACATAGTTTCCGTAGAGCATGGCTAGTACGCTTTTGCGGACGGAGTAGACGTGACTGGAGTGGGCTACATCGCCGTACGATAACAGGAGATGTCCATGAACCAGCACCATCATCGACGAGGTATCATCGGTCGCGACCCAAGCGCGAAGGGCGGCCAATCGATCACTGGAGTAACCGAGGGCTTCGGGTTTCTCCAAGTGCCAATCCAGGCCCGGAACGACATCATTCTTGATGTACCCGGCGGTTGTCTGTGCGAAGCCGCGAGGGATGCAACCTTTAGTAACGAAAGAGCGAGCAAGATAAGGCGCATTAGAATCCTCGATAAAACCAAAAGCGTGAAACAGAATTTACAGACTGGGAGCCGTGTCCAGCAATCGAGGTAACGGCTAGCCTTGACCGATGTCTCCGTGGAGGCCAAGTGCATCCCCCAGCGAAGGCGGACAGCCCCAGATGCTCAAGGATTACGGTAGCATCGTCGTTGCTCGCTAAATCCCACCTCATAAATCCCAAAGCGCTTCTGTTCTTGGGGAGGAAGTTTCCTCCCGGCTTCAGCCGCTTTGCGTCTGCCGCTCCCCATCTCTGCAGGCCTGTTCCTGCCCGCAACGCCGCCCTGCTCGTTCCGCGCTGCGCGCAAACAAAGTAGACAAACTTCGCTAAGGGGTGAGTGTACCGGACCATGCGTTACGTTCTGGATCTGAGACATCCGTAACAAGCCCCTTGCGGTAGCGATGGTTCGACTTGGACGGGTACGAGAAGACATCTATCTAGTCGTCGAGGCCGTGGGAATGTGGGAATCCCGCAGGGATTTCCAAAGAGGGTGGGAAGCCAGCTTTATGGCTTTCCATGCTTTCCATACTCTTTCATTTCCATGGCCTGCCTACTACTGGTCCTGATTCAATTCCTTCGTGATCGCATCCGCAGCGTTGCCGGCCACGACCCAGCTTGCCGACCCGGCAACGACGGCTTCATCCTCGAACCAGAGGAATCCGAAGTCGTCGATGAGCTCTGGAAAATCCGGCTTAATAATGATGTATCCCGGAATTACGGCTCCCGGAATGTAAGCATTGTCGGCGCGGTTGTTGCTGTAGGTCTTCGTCTTCGAGACTGTACCTACGCCGGCCACATACGAGGTGCTGGATACCGGATGCGTGCCCAGAATGTAATTGACGGCACGAAGGGTGTATTCGGGGCCGACAAGATCCGGAAACGCCTTGTGCAGGAAGTACATCCGGATGGCCATGTCCACCACGGTGCCCGATCCGCCCCAGGTACCCAGGCTCGGCGGGACACCGAATGGGGTCGCGTCCAACTGTTTGTCCAGGCCAGCCATGTATGTCTTCACTGCGTCCCGCAGTTGATCTTTCGCACCAGCATCCAGATAAGGCAATGCCCGGACTGCGGTCCAACCATGGAACTCCATCTGCTGCGGGGTAATCATCGGAGGGAACAACTCCTTAAGACGAGACTTGTAGGGCTCGGCGCCATTGGTGGCGATGGCCAATTCTAGAGCCGCGGCCCAGTCCTGTCCGACTCCAAAGCGGCCGTGATTGGAGCCGGCCGGCGGAACTGTAGGTGCTGCAGGTGTGGCAGCAGTTGCGGAAGCGCCCGAGGCGCTCCGTGCGTTGCGGCCGCTCTGAGCGCCCGACGTGACACCCTGCGAAGCAGCCAGCACGCCGTTTGCGGGAGCATTCTCGGGAGCGCCTCCGCCGAAGCCGCCAACCGCTGGGAACTTCGTGGGGTGAGCTTTCTCTTGATTCCATGCTTTGATCGCGGTGTCGAGGCTGTCTTTCGCCAGTGCGTCGTCGTAGCCCTTCAGCACATCGGCCGCTGCCGCGAGCGCTGCGATGGCGTTCCACTCAAAGAATGGATTATCGGTGGTGAAGATCCAGCGGTCGTCCGGCTTGCCGGAGTAGTCCCCCTTGACTTCGTTGGGACCGAGCTTCGGGTCATAGATGCGGCCGTCCGTCTTCGACGCTCCGTCACCCAAGTGCGTGTACTGGCGCAGATCTGGCTCATGCGTGCCGCGGATCGCATGGCCAATATTGTGATACTGCGCCAGGATCAGCAGTGCGCCATGCTTGACCTGTTCGACGGTATCCGGGACGCCATCGGGACGGTGCATTTCCACCTCACGCGTGGCTTCATTCACGGTAAGCTCGTCGTATTTGAGATCGAATGTGCGATACGCCAGAGCCAGACTTTGAATCACGCTCAGTTGCGCGGGCTCCTCGAGGTCGAAGTCGCCCGCGTCATACCAGCCGCCCACATTCATCCCGGGAATGTGATCGCCGCCTTTGTACTTTCCATCCGTTGCCGTAGCCTGGTTCCAGCCGTCGAATTGCTCCCCAACCACCGGCGCCATACGGCCATCATCGAGGTGCGAAGCAGCGTGCCAGACGCGATAGGCTTCGAGAACGGAAACGTGATCCATCTGCTCCGCAATGTGATGATCCAGGCTATCTTGCCAGATGTTAGCGTACGCGTTCTTCGAGATGGGGAAGGGCCCCGAACGCTGGTCTGAGTACTCGATCACATAGAGGCCGGGGTCCTTGACTGGGGTGAAATCGAACTTCGAATAAACGTAGCGCAGCCAGGGCGTGGAAGGCGTGATCGGGCCCTCGAACGCCTGCTTGTATGATCCGTCCTCCATCAAGCGCAACACTCTAGCCGTCCTGGGGCCGATGTATTTCGGGTCGAGTTCGAGCACCGCCACCTTGGAGAAATTCGGGGCATACCCCACCTGGCTGTGCGCGATCATCGGCGGCCGCGTCCAATTCGGAATCACGTCCGGCCTGATGTGCCACACGATCGCGCCCGTGGTTTTGCCCGATGGAATGAGCGAACGCAACACAAACCAGCCGTTTTGCGCACGGTCGCGTCCATCGAACAACATGAGGTCGGATGTCTCCGACGTAACGTTGACCCGGGCCTGCGCGTCGTCGACCCCCAGGGTGATACGCTTGCCCTCGGCGAAAGGCAGCGGCTGAGTGTATCCCTTGGCCTTGTCCCAGTCTTCCAAGTAGTAGGCCTTTTTCGGCTCATCAGGCAGCGGCAGCACCTTGACCATCGGATCATCAGGCGTTCGCGGGAAGGTGCCGGCTTTGGTTCCGTCCACCAGGTAAGCCTTGCCCATGTAGATCGAGGGCAGGAACTCCAGGTTGAAGCCCGCTCGCCCGGCCAGTTTCTCCGGCAGCGGCTTATCGAGATTGATCGTGACCTTGACGCCGCCCGCTTCCGCTGCCACCTCCAGGGTGTAGCTGAAATCGAAGGCCGGGAAAGCGAGATCAGCGGTGAGCTGGCCGGTCGCCTTATCGGCTTGGCGCCCTTTGAGGGTCGCGACCAGGTCCCATTGCTCGGGCGTCGGCATCAGGCGCACGTCGCCGTTCGTGGCAATGCGCTGACCGTGAAGAATCATCTCCATCGCCGTGTTCTTCTGGTCGACGAAAACGGGGTGGTACGTGCTGTCGTAGAGAAATACGCTAAAACCTTGAGTATCGAGGTAATTCTTGTCGGTCACTACCGGGACCCACGCAGCTCCAGATTTCTGCTGTTGTGCCGATGCCGTGGGTGCCGTTGCCAACATGATGAGTAGCGACAGCAGTGAGAGGAATACGTCGGCTAAATTGAACCTGCGGAGTATAAGCATATCTTGTTCAGTCTCGTAGATTACTGTGCCAAGTCAGAGTTTCGCTGGCCGATTTATTTCGCATCGACCACTATTCGGGTTTTCGATGGGCCACTCATCGAACGGATTCGAAATACCAGATTTAAGGGGCGCATAGGGATTATAGGATCGCTTTCCCCTACTTGCTTACGACTGTTACAACAGTCTTGTCCGGCCCAGGCCATGCCGGGGTGCCTTCATGATTCAGCCGTCTGGTTTTATCGTCCCACGTCAGCTTCGTGACTGATCCGGCACCCTTCTCGTATCCATAGGTTGTTCCGTCATCCTGAAAGAGAGTAAAGCTGGCGTCTGCTCCCGGATATATCCGCACGGATGCAATCGTCTGTGCCTGCTCGGTGCTGACGATCTCGGACCCAACAGGCACAATGCTTCCTGCTTTTACAAACAGTGGCAACGTATCGATGGGCGCATCCACCTCAATGGTCTGTCCGCCGTGCTGCCGCTCGTTGGTCCAGTAGTTGTACCAGTCGCAGCCTGCGGGTAAATACACCGTCCTGGATGTGGCGCCCTGGTCCA
Organism: Edaphobacter sp.; assembly: GCA_036521575.1. Lineage (GTDB taxonomy): Bacteria > Acidobacteriota > Terriglobia > Terriglobales > Acidobacteriaceae > Edaphobacter. The sequence goes on from DATDHL010000607.1 coordinate 6,964, forward strand.
CTACCGGAGCCACCAGAAATGCAGGACCGTACATATATTCATCCGGGATATCGGCGGCCTTCGGATCTGAAGGAAAATCCATGAACAACGCCCTCATATACGGAGCACCAGTCTGGTAGCTGTGATAGGCAACCGAGTAGGTGTATGGCAGAAGCTGGTAGCGCAGCTTCAGGTACTTCGCGAGAATCGGTTCGGCCTGCTTGCCGTATGACCATACTTCGTTGTGATTTCTCTCTCCGTGTGTGCGCATCACCGGTTGGAAGGCGCCCCATTCGAACCACCGGACAAACAGCTCGGGATAGTCCTCATAGTTCCCAATCGTGCCACTGACATCGGACCCATCTACGAGTGGCTTGTGTTCGGCGTGGTAGTCCGAAGGAAGCGGTGGCGAGAAGAACCCAGCGATATCAGTGTCCCAGTAGGGCAGACCGGTAGCGGTGAAGTTCAAGCCGGCAGGGACCGAGCGCTTGAGCATATCCCAGGTCGAGACGACATCGCTCGACCAAAAAACCGTGCCGTTGCGCTGCGCCCCCAGATAAGCCGCACGGGCTAGGATCATCACCCGACGGCTGTCTCCAAATTCGCGCCGAAAGCCCTGATATACCGAGGCAGTGTGAAACAGCGGATATACGTTGTAGTAGCGCGTGCCGGAACCAATCGAGAACCTATCGTTCGCTGGATCGACGTCCGGTTCCGTCTCATCCAGCCAGATGTAATCGAAACCATACGGCTTCACGTAGCGATCGCGTATCTTCTCCCAGAACCACTTCGCGGCCTCCGGGTTGGTGGTGTCGAGATTCGGCCCGATGTTCTTTCTGTAGCCGCCAGAATCCGGAATTCCGTTCCGGTCGAGAATCAACCAGCCTTTGCTAAGTAGCTCGTCGTAGAACTGCGTCCCCGCCGCAAAGTGCGGCCAAACGCTCAACAGCGTCTTCACCCCCATCGCGTGCAGTTCACGATTCATCGCCGCCGGATCGGGCCACCTCTTCGGATCGAGGTCAAGTTCACCCTGTTTGGTCATGTTGAGGAAGTCCACGACGATCACATCCAGCGGCAGCTTCTTCTGGCGATATTCCTTGGCCACATCGAGAATCTGATCCTGAGTCGGATAGATCGCCTTGCTCTGGATATACCCATAAGCCGCCTTTGGCAGCATTTGTGTCACGCCGGTGAGCAAGCGGTAACCTTCATAGATTTCGTCGCTAGTCTCTCCGGCGATGACGAAATACGAGACGCGCTCTCCTATCTCGGACGACCACGTATTGCGCCCATTGAACCCCAGATTGATCGTCGTTTTGGATGGGTTATCCCACACCAGGCCATAGCCACGGCTTGACACCATAAACGGCACACAAACGTTCTCGCCCCCCAGTGCGCCGTAATCATGCCAGCAGCGAATCTCATGGTCTCGGAGGTCCATCCAGCCTTTTTGCTGCTGTCCTAATCCGTAGTAGTGTTCCCCCTGCAGTGAATCGAATGCAGCCGTAATCTTGTAGCCCTTCGCTCCCGCATCAGCCGCCGCCGCCTCAGCACTTTCCGGCACCATCGCCCAGCTGCGCATGTGCAGCAACATCTTGCCGTCGATCGTGGTCACCTGTAGAGCATCATTGTGAGGTCCGTGCCCGCCCTCGCCTCCGAAGTATGGATCGCGCAGCTGGAGATTCAACGCATCGAGCGGCATGGGCTGAGATAGTTTCTCTTTGGGAAGGTTCTCGGGCGACACACGCACAACCATCCGGGCCGAGCGGAATACGTCGTCGCCTTCCGAGTCGCGCTCGTGTGTCCATCCCTGCGCCGAAGGCTGAGCTACGAACCCGTAGCCAGGGAGGCCAGAGGCTGTGGCCTTATCGGTGCTCATCGTCATGCGCACTATGTTTGGGGCGTAGGGCTCCAATGAGATCACACGGCCTTCACGCTCCAACACCAGCGGACCACCCTGGGCCATCGCCACCGCTCCCAGTGACACCGCCCCGATGAGAATCTGTCCCAACCTCAAAACAGGCATTTTCCACCCCAAATAACGACCCATCAGTGAACCCATTTCATACCCTTTCGTTTCGTTCCAGGCCGCTATGAACGCCTTCGGAGTTTCAGGATTTCGGGTGCTTGACGCTTTTCTTATTGAACTTCCAATAGTCGAAGTTAAAGAGCTGTCCCGTAGCATCGCCTCGGAATAGAAAGTAGAGGTCGTGTGCACCTGTAGCCCCAGAGACGGTCGTTGTCTTCGTCTTCCATTTGTTCCATCCTGTGAAGTTGGTTTGTATGATCGGATTCTGTGCGCCGCAACTCACGCTCTCGGATAGTGCCACGACAACGCAAAGAGCCAGTGTGCGGAGCTTGTAGAGCCTAGTCATGAGTTCTCCAAATCGGCAGCAGGAGTTATAAGGAGGAGCGACAAAGGCGAGCCGGCCGCTGCGGCGATGGCTTGCAGCCGTTTCCACGGGATGGTTCGAACCTAAAGGAGGTGACGACTTGGCTAGGCGCATCAGACGATCTTCAGAGTGACAGCATATTCGCAGGGCTTCTGCTCGGGGAGAAGAACGGTAAGGCCCTGTTCATCCTGCGTCCAGGCCAGCTTGCCGCCATAGCCCAGCAACTCCACGTGGGAGATCTTGGGCGGCGAAAGCGGGCTGACGGTGGACAGCGGACGAATCAGGGCCAGATTTTCCGGCCAACCCATGATGAACGCATACATGGCGTTGCCCTTGGTCGTGAACCGGACCTCTTCCGCATTAAGCTCTTTACGCGATGCCTCGTTAAAGCGCGTTCCACCAGCGGTGGGCAGGGCCGTCGCTATGGGACCGTCGCCGAAGATCTTCCAGGGACGCGTTCCGTGAATGCCTTCGCTGTTGATGGCCATCCACTTCGTGATCTCCTCCAGCACCCGCATCTCCTCGTAATCCAACTCTCCGCTATTCGGCAGCGGGAAGTTCAGCAGGAGATTGCCGTTGCGGCTCACGATATCCACCAGCAGGTCGATCACGTACTTGGGCGTCTTATAGGTGACCATCCTGTTGTAATGCCAATCCCCGATACAGGTATCTGTCTGCCATGGGTTCGCCGAGATGCCGCTGGCTACGCCTCGCTCCCAGTCCAGCACACAGGTTCCCACCTCGCAGTCCGTGGTCAGCTTGCTGAAGTACAAGGCCTCGGTGTGCCCGCCGTGCTTTTGGGCGTTCAGGTTATACAGGTTCGCGACAATGGCGAGGCCATACTGCTCGAAGAAGATGTCCCCATCGCTGTACATCAGGTCCGGCTGATACTTGTCCGTGAGGTCCTTGATGCGCTTGAAGTAATGCTGCTTCCACACTTCGGGCGCTTGGCGATCATTGATTCGCTGGCCATACGGGTAGTTCGCCGGCAGGCTGTGATACAGGTCGGCAAATGCCGGGTTGTTACCGTCATACCGCACGCCCGCCAGCGGCCCCGTGGTGTCGCTCGTGTGGGACGTGGAAAACCAATGGTAGCTGGGCGCGAGATGCTCGCTGACCGCGAAACGCAGGCCATGCTTATCGGCGGCTTTCTTGAACTCACCCACAATGTCACGCTTGGGTCCCGTCACCACCGCGTTCCAGCGCGGCTGGTACGCCGAGTTCCAAAGGTCAAAGTTGTCATGGTGCACGGCCATACTGCAGAAATACTTCGCACCGGCCTTTTTGTAGAGCGAGACCAGGTGATCCGGATCGAAACGGTTAGCCTTCCAGAGCGGGGCGATGTCTTTGTATCCGACCTTAGAGGGGTGTCCATAGGTCTTCACGTGGTACTCGTACTGTTTGCTGCCCTGCACGTACATGTTGCGGGCATACCAGTCGCCGTACTCCACGCTGGACTGCGGGCCCCAATGGGCCCAGATGCCGAACTTTGCGTCGCGGTACCATTCCGGCACCTGCCACTGTCGCAGCGAATCGCGGGTGCCCTTGAAAGGGCCGGCCGTTACAGGCAGTTCGAGGACCGGCTCAGCGCCGGCCGATGGGCCGCCTTGCGCTTGTGGCCACGCCAGCAGATCGTTTGCCCCGGTCCGTCCGGCTCCAAGCATCGTGGGTGCAACTGCAAACAGCGCGAGGGCTTTCCGCCGGGTGACGCTTCTCACTCTTAACTCCTCCGTGCGCTTACCTGCCACATCGAACGGAAACGAAGGTACGAGGGTCTCCTCCATTACGGAGGGCTCTGCACACTTCAAACCCCTCGCGCGTCAGCGTTACGATTGATAGTAAACGATGACTGCAAGGTCGCGTAAGCTCTACTTCCCAAACAGTTCGGCTCTCCTTCCACGCCGGCGCAGTACTGCCTTCCCGCAAACGCCGCCTACCTTGGTCTTCGTGTGGGGCCACGAGATTGTCGCAGGATAGCTTCGCCCACGCCTTCGGTGTCCGCTCATGCTCCGTGTCGGCCCAATCGTCCGAGTAGTGAAAGTCGAGGAGCAGGCGGAAGGTGCGATTGGGAAGCCAGCGATCTTGATGACAATCACGACGCGTTGCCCGCGATCCACGTTTTTGATTCGTCTTCACGCGTCAAGGCCGGACCTTGAAACGAAGAGTTATTTCAAAGAACGTTCTAGAAGAGAGCACTCTCTGAAATTCTGATCAGTTGGCATGCTTCTCATACTCGGAAACCGTCTCGTGTTTACCATTACCGATTGGCGATAACAGACCAATGCACTCATCGACCGGTTCAGACCACTCTTCGCGCAGCTCTGAAGCGAAGCTCTTCGGAATTGAGTTCTCCGATCTCCATGTCTCGAAAGAAGACTCTGTAAAGCCCTGGTGTGATCAACTCGACTCCCAACTCTTCGAAGCGGAATACTTCGCTGATGAAAACTCTGTTCTTGTGCCAGCTGATGTCGCCGCTATTGTTGACTCGTCGCAGCAGGAGACCCTTCGGGCACGTGAACTCCGGGATCGAGCTGGGGATGTAGAGACTTGCGGAGCTTGGTTGTTCAGGGCCCTCATGCGGGCGCTCGTTGTTGAACACGTAGCGAAAGTTATCGAAGCGGCTTTGCTGTGCGCGAAGGGATGACGCAGGCGGTTTCGTAGTGTCCTCCTTTAGCGTGCGATGCATCCGCTCATGGCGACCATTTTGCTGCGGTCGACCTGCTTGGATGCGCTTATGCACGATCCCGAGCTTCATCCAGCCGAGTGAGAGCTTCGACAGCCACAGTAGCCCTGTGCCCGCAAACGGTGCGCCGTTGCCGGTTCTTATCCGTGCTGGCATCCCGTACTCTCGCATGGCTGCCTCGCAGATCGCTCGGACTTGGCTTAGGTCCATTGGCGTGATGCGCTTTCGCTTCTTCTGCGGGCTAGTCAATCCCGCCCGGCTCAGGATGTTGCCGAAGGTGCTGGCCGCTGGCCATGCCACGTCTGGCTGTAACATCTCCAGCCTTGCCTTGAGCTTTCGTGCCCCCACGATGGATGCTTGGCTCGAAGCGCGAGGATTGCGTTTTCGATTGGCTCCAACGTCGCGTGAGAACAAGTATGTGGACGACGACTTCGATCTACGAGTCCCTCAGGACCCTCTTCGTTATAGCGATTGATCCAGCGGTAGGCCGTAGGACGCGAGATTCCGTAGGCGCGACACAGGTCCGCTACTGACATCTCTTCCTTCTAATAACTCGACAAGAATTGCAGGCGCTGATCCATGATCCGACTCTCTTTCCAAGGCATATAAACATCGTCATGCTCGCCCAAAGCTGAAGAACCATAGCCGTCGCGCTGCGCTGCAAACGATGTCTCCGGGTCTGTTTGTAACGCAAGTGCTAAGTACGCTCAGGGGCCCTGCCCCGATCGCGCTGCGCAAGGGGTCTCCCCAATCTTCCGCGCTGCGCTTGTGCAGACCTCCGCTGCGCTTCGCCCTTTCCGTTCCACTTGGCTGCACTGCAAGGGTGGGAGATACCCCTCCCCGTTGCGCCTTGCTACCCCCGCCTCGCCAGGAGGCGTTCGGCATGTAGTGACATGCCGTGACGGCATGAAAAGCAAAGACAAAGGAGCCAACAACATGAACAACCGAGCCAGAGGCAGCAACGACAGTCAGCAACCGCCGAAGACCGCAAAGGAAGTCATCGCCGCTAACGTCCAGAGCCTTATCGAGCAGTTGGAGGCAGGACACTCCGATGCACTCACCGCTTACCTCAACGCCATGGGTCGTTTTCACAACTATAGCTTTG
>DATDHL010000608.1:0-2751 GCA_036521575.1 Edaphobacter sp.
CTCCATCGGCCTTCCCGCCAGCCTGTCCGCAAGCATCGAGTTGACGCCATCCGGAGCAGCCTTCCGATAAGCCGCCAACACCTCATCCGGAACCGCATCGCTCAACACCGCACCCTCAGCCCGCCCGACAGCAACGCACTCCCGCACAATCTGCAACGCAACCTCAGCAATCGCAGCATCGTGCATCACCTCATTCGGCCGCAGCAACAACGCCGCCAACACCCCCGCCGAGTTGTGGCACAACTTCCGCCAAGCAACAGTCACCCAATCAGGTACAGTAGCCGCATCCGCAGCCGTCCCCGCAAACAACTCCACGAACTCCGCACCCAACCCACCCTCCGGCACCTTCAGACTCATCCCACCCCGCTGCACAATCCTCTCCCGCGACTCCCTCTCCGCAGGACAATCCACAATCACCGGCACGATCCTCTCCGCATCAACAAACGACGCAAACCGCTCCCGATGCTCCACACCATTCTGCAGCACCGCCACCGGAGCACTCTCCGCGCATAGCCTCTCCAGCCACTTCGCCGCACCCGCAACGGCATACGCTTTAGTCGCTGCCATCACCCAATCCACAGCAGGCGCAGCGTCAGGATCGCTAACCACCGTCGCATCAATCCGCATCGCACCGCCCGGCGTCTCCACCACCAACTCCGCTAATGGCTTACGCACACACAACACCAACTCATGCCGCCCAGCCGATTGCACCAGCGAAGCAACAACCCCACCAATCGCCCCCACGCCAACAATCGCAATTCGCGCCACGCGTTTTCCTCTCGCGCAAGAATTCGCTAACCCAGCACCTTAGCCGCATCCTTAGCAAAGTACGTCACAATAAAATCCGCACCAGCCCGCCGAATCGAGATCAGCGACTCCATCATCGCCCGTTCCGGCTCCAGCCACCCCCGCGCAAACGCCGCATGCAGCATCGAGTACTCCCCGGACACCTGATACGCCCCCATCGGCACGTCATACCGCTCCCGTGCCGCACGAATCACATCCAGATACGGCATCGCGGGCTTCATCAGCACCATATCCGCACCCTCGGCCAGGTCCAGATCGATCTCACGCATGGCCTCGCGCAGATTCGCTCCATCCATCTGGTAGCTACGCCGGTCACCAAACTGCGGAGCAGAATCCGCCGCCTCGCGAAACGGCCCATAGAACGCACTCGCAAACTTTGAAGCGTAACTCAGCACCGGAATCTGCTCCTTACCAGCCTTATCCAGCGCCACACGAATCGCGTCCACCCTCCCATCCATCATGTCGCTAGGAGCCACAACATCAGCCCCCGCAACCGCCAGCGACGCAGCCGTCTTCGCCAGCAACGCCACGCTCGAATCATTCTCAATGTCATAGTGGTCTCCGTCCCGAGCCACCACTCCACAGTGCCCATGCGACGTGTACTCGCACAGGCAGACATCGGCCATCATCACCAGCGAATCCAACGCACGATTCTTCTTGAACGCCAGCAGCGCCGTCTGCACAATCCCATCGTCAGCCCACGCACCGCTCGCCTGCTCATCCTTCTCCGCCGGAAGTCCGAACAACAGCAACCCACCGATCCCCAGCTCAGCGCTAGCCTCCGCCTCCTTCACGGCCTCATCGATCGACAGATTGAAGACCCCAGGCATGGACCCAATCTCTTTGCGCACACCCTCACCCGGGCAGATAAACAGCGGATAAATCAGCGCCCTAGGATGCAGATGCGTCTCACGAACGAGCGATCGCATCGCCTCGGTCCGGCGCAACCGGCGCATACGCGTAACAGGAAAGTTCATACCAATAGTCTACGGCTCCCCCGCACAACTTCAGAAAATGATGAAAACGCCGTCGTTTGAAGGGGCGCGGCTTCAGCCGCGTCGTAGTAGCTCAATTTGAAAGTGGCTTTAGCCACTGAGGGATGCTTTCTCCGGCACAAGCGCCACATTTCAAATGAGACTTCCCTCAACTATGGTCCGCAATCGCGTCATACTCCATGCCCGAAGCCATCGGAGCCAGCACCCAAAGAGTATAAATCCCCAGCGCCGTCCCAAACGGCAGCTTGAACAGCGACAGAACCGCCACGATAATCGCCAAAACCCTTCCCCACGGCCTCCGCGTCAGCAGAGCGTAGCCCACCAGCAACGCCAGCCCCGACGCCAGCACAGCAAAGACCATAATCACCGGCAGCAAACCCGCCATCCATTGAGGCCCAAACGGCCCACCATGATGCCCGAACTGCCAATTGTCGCCCAACCGCCGGAACCAAATCATCTTGACGAAGAACATCGCCATCAAGCCACCCAACAGCCGCAGCGCTCCAAACGCACACCACAGGATCCCCAGCAGTTGCAGATTCCGCTGCACACGCGGCACGGGCCTGTACATCTGTGGCGGCGGATAGCCCGCATACACAGGTTGCGCGGCCACAACCTGCGCCCCGCACCTCGGGCAAAAGTGAACACCCTCCCCACTCGCAACACCACAAGCCTGACAAACCATCGCACACCTCCGACTTCCAGCGCTCCCTGTTCCGGGCCTGCGCTGTCCATAGCTACGCGCACGCGCAGCCGGTTGTTCCCTGCGAGATTACGATAGTAAAAGTGAATTCGCCACAGCTATTGCCGACCATCCCCGCTATCCTCCATGAATCCAGCGCCCCCGCGCTCGAGTGGCCCCGCCTCCGCGACCACATCGCTGGCCGTACCTTCTCCCCCCTCGGCCGCTCCTGGATCCTCGCCCTGGAGCCCTGCGCCGACCTCCCCT
>DATDHL010000609.1:0-7868 GCA_036521575.1 Edaphobacter sp.
GTCTTCTCGAACGCGTACAGGTTCACCACAACCATATCGATCGGCTCAATCCCATGCGACTGAACCGCCGCCACATGCTCCGGATTCCCCCGCATATGCAGAATCCCGCCATGTACCTTCGGATGCAGCGTCTTCACGCGCCCATCCAGCATCTCCGGAAACCCGGTAAGTTCACTGATGTCCTTTACATTCAGCCCAGCATCACGCAGAGCCTTCGAGGTCCCACCCGTAGAGACTAGTTCCACACCGTACCCGGCAAGCGCCCGGGCAAAATCAACAAGGCCGGTCTTGTCGGTAACGGAAAGAAGAGCACGGCGAACAGGACGAAGATCAACAGAGACAGAGGCAGGAGCACTATGTGATGTCATCACTTCTATTCTAAGCCGCAACCGGCCTAGATTCAGAGCAGCGCCGACCCCGTCAACGAACTCACCTGCGCCACATCATGCTTGGCACACCACCGCTGCAGCCCATTCGCAATATTTTCCACAGCCCGCGGATCGGCATAGCTAGCCGTCCCCACCTGCACCGCAGTCGCCCCGGCCATCATGAACTCCGCCGCATCCTCGGCGCTCAAAATCCCGCCCATTCCCACCACCGGAATCCGCACCGCCTTCGAAACCTCATGCACCATGCGCACCGCAATCGGCTTGATCGCAGGTCCCGACAATCCACCGGTCACATTCGCAATCCGAGGCCGCCGCGTCTCCACATCAATCGCCAACGAGACAAACGTATTCACCAGCGACACCGCATCCGCCCCCGCATCCGAAGCCACTCTCGCCATCTGCCCAATGTTCGTTACATTCGGCGAAAGCTTCACCATCAACGGTCTCTGCGAGGCCCCCTTGCACCGCGACGTCAGCTCATACAGCAACCCCGGATCCGTTCCAAACACCATCCCTCCATGGCTCGTATTCGGGCAGCTCGCATTCAACTCATACATCGCAATTCCCGGCGACTCATTCAGCACCCGGATCACCTCCAGGCAGTCCTCAATCGTGAACCCGAAGATATTCGCAATCACCACCGCGCCCTTCATCTGCTGCAGCTTCGGCAACTTCTCTCGCACAAATGGCCCCACGCCCATGTTCTGCAGCCCAATGGCATTGATCATCCCCGCCGCAGTCTCAATAATCCGCGGCGTAGGATTCCCCGCCATCGGCTCGCGCGACAGCCCCTTGGTCACAAACGCGCCAATGCGATCGATCGAGACGATATCCTCGAACTCCACCCCATATCCAAATGTCCCGCTGGCCGCAATCACCGGCGAACGCAGCTCCACCCCCGCCACGTTCACCCGCATATCCGGAGTCTTCCCACTCATCGCCGCTTACCTCCCGTGCGTTCTTTCGGCAGCATTGACCTCCGGACGGATCGCCTCCGTCAGCACATGCCCAACGCTGGCCGACGGCTGATTCACCCGCAGCAGCGAAGCAAACGTCGCCGCCATATCCACCGGAGCCACTCGCCCGTGATACGTCCCCGGCACAAACGCCGACCCATAGAACGCCAACGGCACATGCCTGTCATACATATACGGCGTAAAGTGATTCGTCCCGTTCTTCCCGGCCATCTGATACATCCCAAACGTAGCCATCACATACCACCCACCATTCGGCGAGTAGCTATGCAGAATCAGCCTTCCCTCCTCGGTCGCCGGAAGCTGTCCCGCCGCCATCTGCGTCTTCGTATAAACACGCCGTACCATCGGACGCGGATCGAGCCGCTCCTGACTTACTCCCGTTGGCGCCGGCGGGAGCGTAGCCTCCATCGCCTCCGGAAGCATCTCCGCGACCGCACCTTCAGCCTCAGCCTCCGTCACCTTCGTCTCTGCAAACGACCGCGTATCGATCTCCAGATAAGGCAGCTCACTGGAAAAGATGTAATGCTTCTTCTCGTTCGGCGAAAACCGCTGATTCATCCGCGAATTCAGCTCTTCGACCAGCTTCTTCGCATCGAAGGCCACCGCAGGCATCCCCACCTTCGCCGCAACCGCAGGCACCGGAGCGACCCCATGATCCCCGGTGATAGCCACCCAAACCTCGCCCATCCCACCATCGACATGCTTGTCCAGCCACATGAAAAAGTCATTCAGACTAACATCGATCGCATTGATCATCGCCCGCTGCTCCGGAGCATCCGGCCCAACCACATGGCCAAGAATGTCCGTCGAAGAGATGCTGATCGTCAGCACATCCGTCACGTCGTGACGACCCATCTGCTCGCCTTCCACCAGCGCCTTCGAAAAATCCAGCAGATACTTCACCGAAACCGGAGTCTTCCCTACTTCCTCATAAAAATGACCGGGCCTCGCGCCAGCTTCCTTGATCGCCGCATCCCTCTTCCCGCTCGCATTGAAGGCCTCGGCCCAACCCGGAAGCTGCTTACCCCAATACGTCGACGAGATAAACTTCCCGTCCGCATGATCCAGCCAGAACGCCCCCTTCGAAGCATGGCCCGAGGTCAAAATCGCCGCGCGGTCTTTCATCGACACACCAAACAGCTTCGCCCGCCCCTGCGTGGCCAGCACCACCTCATCGCCCAGCGTCGACGCCATCTCATTCAGCGGCGAAGCCCCCGGCTCCTTCGACTCCGGATCACCCACAACTGCATACCGCTCATCCTCAACCGAGCTCACCGCATGCGTCGTCGACCGCTTCAAATCCCACCACTCGTTCAGCGAGATCCCATGCCCATCCGTATACGCCCCCGTCCCAACCGTCGAGTGCCCCGGAGCCGTCATCGTATTCGCATAGTCGTAGTAGCAGTCCGTAAAGTAAGCCCCACGCTTCAAAAACAGGTTGAACCCCATCGGAGTCTTGAAGTCATCGCGAAACCGCTCCAGATAATCCCCACGAAACTGATCGATCACCAAAACCACCACCAGCTTAGGCTTGGCGTTATAAACAGCGGCACGAGCCGGTACAGAACCAGGCACCAAAAGAATCAGCGACAAAACAGAGGCAATAAAGGAACGCATTCTTCTAGCGTAAATCGAAATTGTCGCCAAGGGATTGCAAACTCGGCGTTTCGCTCCCGAGACGCTAGAATCATCTAGATGATCGATCTAGCATTTGTCCGGGCAAATCTGCCCCTTGTCGAAGAAAAACTCCGCGCCCGTGGCATGGACCCCGCTCAGGTCTTCGCCGACTTCGCCACCATCGACCGCGAGCGCCGCGACGCCATCACCCAGGTCGAAACCCTCAAGGCCGAGCGCAACAAGCTCACCGAAGAGATCGCGAAGCTTCGCAAATCCGGCGCCGACGCCACCCCTCAGACCGAGCGCACCCGCACCCTCAAGGCCGAAGTCGAATCCCTCGAAACCGTAGCCATGACAACCGACGAGCGTCTTCGCGAGATCATGCAGTCGCTCCCCAACCTCCCCCAGGACACCGTCCCCATCGGCTCCGACGAGCACGGCAACCGAGAAGAGAAACTCTGGGGCACCAAGCCCACCTTTGACTTCACCCCCAAGCCCCACTGGGAGCTGGGCGAAGCCCTCGGCATCCTCGACTTCAACCGCGCCGCCAAGATCTCCGGCTCCCGTTTCGTCGTCCACTACGGTCAGGGAGCCCGCCTCGAGCGCGCCCTCGCCAACTTCATGCTCGACCTCCACACCGCCGAGCACGGCTACACCGAAGTCCTGCCCCCCTACATGGTCAATTCGAAGTCCCTCTTCGGCACCGGCCAGCTCCCCAAATTCGCCGAAGACCTCTTCCACTGCGACGACAAGGGCCCCTACACCCCCGGCGAGCTGCAGGAGAGCGACCACTGGCTCATCCCCACAGCCGAAGTCCCCGTCACCAATCTCTTCCGCGACGAGACCCTCGACGAGTCCCAGCTCACCATCTCCTACTGCGCCTATACCCCCTGCTTCCGTTCCGAAGCCGGCAGCTACGGCAAAGACGTCCGCGGCATGATCAGGCAGCACCAGTTCCAGAAGGTCGAACTGGTCAAGTTCACAACGCCCGAAAAATCCAATGAAGAGCACGAAGCCCTCACCCGCCACGCCGAAACCGTCCTCGAAAAACTCGGCCTTCCCTACCGCCGCATGCTCCTCTGCACCGGCGACATGGGCTTCGCCTCGGCCAAGACCTACGACCTCGAAGTCTGGCTCCCCGGCCAGAGCCTCTACCGCGAGATCAGCTCCTGCTCCAACTTCGAGTCCTTCCAGGCCCGCAGGGCCAACATCCGCTACCGGCCGTCGGGATCAAGCGCCAAGACGGGCGGAGCCCGCAAGTCCGAATACCTCCACACCCTCAACGGCAGTGGCCTCGCCGTCGGTCGAACCTATCTCGCAATCCTCGAAAACTACCAGCAGGCTGACGGAAGCATCAAAATACCTGAAGCCCTCGTCTCATACATGAACGGCGAAACCGTCATCAGCAAACACGCAGGCAAGAACTGAAATGTTCAAACTTCTCAAAAGCTACTTCTACTGGACCTACGAGCGCGGCAGCTTCCACTACGACGTCATGGTGACGCTCATCCTGCTGTTTCTCTTCCTCTCCCCGCGCGTGATCGATTTCAAAGACCGCCCTGTCGAAACAGTAGCTCTCCGCTCCAGCGAAGTTCTCGTCAAAGAAGCTGGAACAGAGGGCCAGAGCGCCCGCTTCCTCTATCAAATCCGCGCCGACGACATGGGTAACGCATCCACCGACGACGAGCGCAAGGCCGCTATCCTCCGAGTCATCGAACCCATCTCCGGCGAAGTCACCATCGAGCGTTACGAACCCGTCCACGACGCCCAGGGCCACATCATCGCCTACAACGCCTGGGTCCTCCGCTAGAGAATCTGCTCGCTACTCATGACTTGTTACTCGCAACTTTTGCTTTTGAAAATCCGCTTCTGACCCTCTGAGCTCTTCCTGCCGCAACCACCGTCAGACGCATTTGCCCCATGGAGTACTTCTCGAATGACGACCATCCGCCGCATCGCCGCCTCTCTCCTCCTCTCCGCCGCCACGCTGGCGCCGACTGGCCTCCTGGCCGCACAAGCAAAGCCCGGAAACCTCGACCTGGTCCTCCGCCAACTCGATGAGAGCGCGGCAAAATTCCGCTCAGCCGAAGCCGACATGCGCAAGGACTTCTACGAACGCGTCGTCCGTCAGACCACCACACAGACCGGGAGCATCTTCGTCAAACGAGAGGAAGGCAAGACCGTAATGGGTGCCAAGTTCCTCCCCCCATCGACCCGCTTCCTCGAGTACCGCGACGGCTTCCTCCGCATCTACGATCCCGGCACCAACCACCTCACCATCATCTCCACCAAAAATAACCAGGACCAGGCCGATAGCTTCCTGACCCTCGGCTTCGGAGGCAGCGGCACCGAACTCGCCAAAGCCTGGACCATCTCCGACCTCGGCACCGAAAACATCAACGACGGCGAGAAGATGGTCTCCACCGCCAAACTCGATCTCGTCTCCAAAAACCAGAACGTCCGCAACATGTTCACCCATATCATCATCTGGCTCGACACCACCCGCGGCATCGCCCTCAAACAGCAGTTCTTCACCCCCTCCGAAGACCAGCAAACCAGCACCTACACCCATATTCGCTACAACCAGAAGGTCGACACCACCCCCTACGCCATCAAGCCCGCCAAAAACCCAACCATCGACCGCCACTAATGCAAAAGAGAGCGGACGCTAATGCAAACGGAGCGGACGCTCCGACAGCCTCTGCTTTTTTGGTTCTCATCCCGTAGGGATCTGCTGTTGCTGTTGCTTTTCTTGCTAGTCATGCCCGAAGGGGATCTGCTTTTGCCGTTGCCCGTTCTCCCCACCCCTAGCAACGCAGCGGAGAAACCCGCTTACCTACCCCAACCTTCCCCAGCCAAAACACGCTTCGGTCGCCGAAAAGTCTGCTAGAACAAGAGCCAAAACTCCTGTCAAGCCCAATATCCATTTATCTCGCTGATAATAATTGACTTGCAAACTGCCGAACAATTCCACTCAAACTGCTATCCTTGAATTAGGAATTGAAAAGAAAAGCCCCAGTCCAATGCCGGGGCCTAGAGCACATTCCTAATTACTGTAGTGTGCTAAGAGCGAAGTCGAAGGGGAAGAATCTCTGTATTTTGCTCGGAGCACCCCCTCTACACCCATCAGCGAAAATGCTATAGCGTTTTTACTGCACTAGAACCACCATAAACCAAACAAATAGAATACTTTACCGATAAACCACGTGTTTTCAATATTTTACTATTCAAGTCCAAATCTATCTCACTTTAAATCAATACTTTGAGACCTAGAGTACGGGGGGTACCCCAACCCAAATCCGAGAAACATCGCTCCAGCCCAAACCATCAACACCGGAAAGAACTCAAGCGTATACCGAGGCTCCGAGTTATCGAGCTTCAGCAGCAGCAGAGTCCGCAGCACAATAAACCCGATCATCGAGAACGCCAAACCCTTGTTCCCATCCCAACCCCTCTGCCGCCAACGCCAGAGCCCAACACCGGCCAGCACAAAATAAGCAAGGTTGAGCACCGCATAAGCACCCGCGAAGATCGTCTGCTTCGGATGATCCCGCCACCGCCACCACTGGAGTTCGATCTCGAACATCTCCACCCGCGGCCGCAAGACCATATCCACCACCCGGGCCACCGGCAGAGCAACATAGTAACGTAACGGGTCATTTTTGACCCGATCCTCAGCCAGTTCCTCAAACCGGGCATCCAGCTCCGAACTAGCCTTGGCCGTGCGGTTGTACTCCTCAATCAGCGCCGCCGTCCGCGCGTACTGATCGTCAGTATCAAACGCGCGCGTCGGAAGGTCATTGAGATCGACCGTCGCGCCGTCATAGTTCCAGTACACATCCTCGGTCGAGGCGAACTCGATCCCCCAGGTCTTGAACCAGTGCTGAAAGCCCAGCGGAACTAGCTCTCCCGGATCGGTCGCATACCGCGGAGCCAGCGGTTGAACCACATGGAATGTCCGCCAGTTCCGCACCGTCCAGGGTGCCAGCGGAAGCACCACGCAGACCGCAGCCACAAGCACCGGAGCAGCCGCCCTCACCAATCCCGCCCGTCGATCCTGTAACGTCATCCACAGCATCGCTGGCAGAATCGCCGCAGCAAGCAGCCCCTGCTCCGGCCGCAGAAGCACCGCGTAAGCCAGCGCCGCCGCAACCACCCAAAGCCAGCGGTTGAAGCCCAACCCGGCCGCTCGCCACCGCTCCAACGCATAGAACGCCAGCGCAATGCAGGTCAGGGTCAGCGTCTCAGCAAGTGGATACGCCACATAACTAGCCGTAAACGGACACAGCGCCGCCAGCCAAAGCGCCGCCAGCCCCGCCCGATGACCGAACAGCCGCCCAGCCAGCGCACCCACCAGCAGACAGGTAAACAGGTCGATGAAGGCCTGCGCGTACATCACCGCCCCATAGTGCTCCATGCCAAACAGCCGGAAGCTAGCCACCAGGAACATCGGATACCCGGGCAGCCGGATCAGCGTAGGCAAAGCCCCCCCCACCCCCTGCCCAAACCCGTAAACACCCGTCTGCATCCACGTCTTCGCAATATCGCCGTAAATCAAGGAATCGCCGGCAATCCGAGCCGTATGTACAACAAACCACAGACGCAGGCCCAGCCCTAGCGCCAGTGCCGCCATCACGGACACTCCCGTTTGCAGTCGTCTAAGCATGTATGTGGATCATCATACTGCGGACGATTACTGTGCCAATGACCGGATCGCAACGTCCAAGAGAATGGATGCCCTCCGCTGCATTGACCATGGTGGGGGCCGACATTATAGTTAAAGTAGTGTCTGCGCGCGGCGGCTGGCCCCTCTCTAATGACCAAACAAGTCTTCTTCGATCCCCAACGCAAGCGCTGGAAACGTCTGCGCCTGATGCAGAACATT
>DATDHL010000610.1:0-2600 GCA_036521575.1 Edaphobacter sp.
CATCGGCAACATCCCAGATGTGACGCTGGTGCCGTATCTGCAACCTGCAGCGCTGATACTTGCGCAATACTCAGCAGCGACCGGCCTCCCTGTTGCTACACTTAGCGCCCTGTTCGGCATTACGGCAGGAGACTTCGTCACCCCTGCCGGACTCACACAGATCTCGGCCATTCTCGCCGGAACCCAGAAGACTCCGATCACGGACGCCGGCGTGCTCACCGCTGCTGAAGTTGTCACAGTGAAGGCCCAGGTGACGGCCTACAACCAGGTGATCGCACAGCAAGCTCAGACCGCAGGCGCGACGCTGGTCGATATCAACGCACTCTTCAACCAGATTGCCGCATCGGGCGTAACCGTCAATGGATTTACCGCAACCACCAGCTTTCTGGGAGGCCTATTTTCGCTCGACGGCATCCACCCAACGAACACTGCCTATGCGGTCGTCGCCAACAAGTTCATCGACACCATGAACGCGAGTATCAGCACCAAGATTGCCGATGTGCCGCTTGGCCCCATCGCTGCCGCAGACCCGCTCTGGCCCACCAATCTCGTACCCCACGCAATCAGCACAACCCCGATGACCATGCCTGCCAGCGCAGGACGCGCCGTCGACAATGTGTTGCTGGGAAACTGGACACCGAAAGATTGAACGCAGCGGATTTAGGTGCTTTGCTCTTCAGCCGTTTTATCCAAGCAATCCGTGGTCGGTGGTCGTGACCTCTCCACCGTCCGGAGAAAGTCTTCCAGTCGCTGTCCGCGCTTCGGCGTGAACTCGCGGTCCAGCACGCGGAGCCCTTCGATGCGGTCCATCCGAAAGACGCGGAAGTTCCGCCGCAACTCGCACCACGAAGCCAGCGTCCACACGCCGCTCCAGAAGTAGAGCGCTAGCGGACGCACATCACGCTGACTCTGCGCTCCATCTTCACGCGTATAAGCAAACGCGATCACTCGCCGGGTGACACAGGCCTCGTGCAGCAGGTCGAGCCGCTCGCGCAAATGCGGCCGCATCTGGAAGCCTCCCGGCGCGTACATCAGGATGCTGTCAAGCCGTTCGCGCAGATCCAGCGGCAACACGCCTTCAATACGCTGCAACGCCTGGGCCGCCGCGACCATGCTCTCCGTGCCACCCCAGGCCTGCACCAGCCGCGCACCCAGCATCAGAGCGGTCAATTCGCTGCGCGTAAACATCAGCGGCGGCAGATCGAGATCGCGCCGTAACGTGTACCCAACCCCGGCCTCGCCCTCAATCGGCATGCCCGACGCCTGCAGGTCGCGCACGTCGCGGTAAACGGTACGCACCGAGACCTCAAGCCGCTGAGCAAGCGCCTGTGCGGTCTGCAGGCGCCCTCCACGCAGCGTCCGCACGATTTGAAACAAACGGTCAGCCCGTCGCATGCACCTATCCTAGATGGACCCACTGTGATGTGCCGTTTCAGATTGCGGTGTGCAGGCCGACATGATTCCCTTCCGAATCGCGCACGCAGGCAAACGAGCCATGGCCACCCGGAACCGGTGTGCGCGGTATGATCACCCGTCCGCCCGCCTGCTCAATTCTGCTGAGCACGGCATCCAGCCTGCCGTCGCAGCTTAGGTAGACCATCGTCCCGTCGCCGCCCGGCCGCTGGAACGCCCGCTTGACCAGTGCGCCTGCGACTCCGGTCTGCTCTGCCGGAAAGATGCACATCACATCTTCGCTACTGCCAAAATCGTCCTTATGCATGGTGCAATCGAGAATCGTCTCGTAGAACTTTTGTGCGCGATCGAGGTTGCGTGAAGGAATCTCGAACCACGCCAGTGCTGACTTCCGCTTCGTCTGCTGGTCGCTCATTTCGTCTCCCTATCCGTTCATGACATACACAGAATAAGAAAAGGCTACTGACACCGTTCTGTCAGTAGCCTTTTGCCGTTCGTCACTATTTTGGTTGTCACCGATGGTTCACTAGCAGCCGCCCGAATCACAACGGCTGGAGGGAGGACATATCGTCATTCTGGATGCCGTAATCGACCACATACGAATACAACCCCGGTCCCAAAGTGCGGGGATATTGCCCGTTCATACCGGAATTGCGGTAAAAGGCCCACACCGATTGCTGGACCACAATCGACGAGACCCGGTCATTGAAAAAGTGGTCGTCGGAGGCGTTAAGGTTGCCCTCCAACGTGTACACATGTTTGTGCTGGCCGTGAAAACCGGCATTCTCAAAAAGCACCACTTGGCCTTCAGGCTGACTGATTCCTGCGATCGACGCTCCTCCCGCCACGGGCTCAAGAGAGGACATATCGTCGTTCTGGATGCCGATGTTCGCCACGAATGGATAGAGTCCCGGATAGGCGCCGTTAACCCGGATCGTAGGCCCCAGCAAGGGGGGATATTTGACGTTGTAGTTCGCGTTCTTAAAGAAGGCCCAGACCGCGCGCAGGGCCGCCACCGACGACACCCGGTCATTGAAGAAGTTGTCATCCGAGGCGTTGAGGTTGGGCTCTTTTGTGAACACATGCTTGTGAGCGCCGTGGAAATTGGCGTTCTCAAAAAGCACGACGTGCCCGTCTATCGGCGCTCCATGCGCGGTCGGGGTCGCCGATACCGGTTGAAGCGAGGA
>DATDHL010000611.1:0-3546 GCA_036521575.1 Edaphobacter sp.
GACAAAGTCCTGGCCAACATTGCCACCGGCCACGGCACCGACGAGCGCGGCCTGGCCTATCTGAACACCGGCGGCGAAGCACGCGTCTCCAAGGACGGCGACTGGTCCGAGACCTACGCCTGCAACCTCTTCGACTGGCACCTCAAAGTGCAGGAGACCCTCCCCTGGTTCACCGGCTCCGCCCAGTGGATCTTCAAGGACTTCACCACTCCCCTCCGCGTCGAGAACCCCGTCCCCCGCGTCAACCAGAAGGGCCTCGTCACCCGTGACATGCAGAAAAAAGAGGCCTTCTACGTCTTCCAGTCCTACTGGAGCGACGTCCCCATGGTGCGCCTCTACGGACACACCTGGCCGATCCGCTGGGGCGAATCCAACGAGCAAAAGATGGTCAAGGTCTACTCCAACTGCGAGACCGCAGAACTCTTCATCAACGGCAAATCAGCCGGCATACGCCACCGCGACAGCCAGGACTTCCCCGCCGCCGGCCTACGATGGATGACTGCATTTGTAGCAGGTAACAACCATCTCCGCGTCGTCGCCAAACGAGGAAACACAACCGTCACCGACGAGCTTGAGTTCTTCTACCAGACAGAACCCTGGGGCAAGCCCACAACTCTCAAGCTCGCCGAGAAAAACCGAACCGGAAACAAAGTCACCCTCGAAACAAAACTCTTGGATGACAAGGGTAATCTCTGCCTCGACGCCCGCAACCAGGTACGCTTCAGCCTTGCAGGTGGTGGCAGGCTTATCGACAACATGGGCACCCCGTCCGGTTCGCGGGTCGTGCAACTCTACAATGGCCGCGCCGAAATCACCCTTGAGAAAAGCCCTACCGGCCAGACCGTCGCTGCAGTCAGTTCGGCAGGTATCCCCAGTGCATTCTGCACGATCTCGTGAGCGTAACCGGTTGCATTATTCGCCGTGACTCGTGCGCTGAAGCCCTCACATATAGTTTTTCCCCTCATGGCGGGAAAAGAACGTTGACAATTGTTCATTCAGCGAACTATCTTTCATCGTTCCCAAAATTAAACCGCTCTGGCGACCCAAAAGGCCGCAAGGCAAACGATTGACTCAATTGGAGGCTGGATAATGACCACAGGTCCGCAATACCGACGGTGGAAGCTCGTGTTGCTCGCGCTTGCTTCTATCATCTTCACCAGCAGCGCATTCGCGCAGCTTAGTACGGCAACTCTATTTGGCAACATCACTGATTCCACTGGCGCCGTTGTTCCCAACGCAACCGTCACGCTGACACAAACCGAGACCAACTTCGTCCGCGTCGCTAAGGTCAAGGACGATGGCTCTTATCGCGAAGAGTTCCTTCCCGTAGGACCGTACAAGATCTCCGTATCGGCGCCCGGATTCAAGTCTTTGGTGCGCAGCGGAATCTCCCTCTCCGTCATGCAGAACGCAGAGCTGTCGCTTGCCCTTGAGATCGGCACGGCAACGGAGACCATCAATGTCACCGCCGATGTCCCCTTGGTCAACACAGGAGACTCCACACTCGGCCGCACTGTCTCCAACGTCGAAATCGACAACCTCCCGCTCGTCAATCGCAACGTCGACCGTCTCCTCCAGCTCGTTCCGGGCGTCCAAAAGGTCGACACCATCAACAATCTCGGCTATCAGGAGATCAAGGTACTGGTTAACGGCTCCACCGATGGGTTCGTCGGTCAGGTCTCCTATTATCTCGATGGCGGCCTCAACATGACCGGTCTCCGCAACAGCGGCAACCAGGTTCCCAACCCCGACGCGATCAACCAGTTCAACGTCGTCACTAACAACTACAGCGCCCAGCTCGGCCGCTACTCCTCCGCCGTCGTCAGCGTCATTTCAAAGGGCGGCACCAACAACTTCCACGGCTCGGCATTCGAATTCTTCCGTGATCGAAATTTCAATGCGATCGGGCATAACACCGGTGTGGGCGCGACGAAGAATCCATACAACCAGCACCGGTTCGGCGCCACGATCGGTGGTCCCATCCGCCACGATAAAGACTTCTTCTTTGGCAGCTTTGCCGGATTCCGCTTTATTCAATACACCGACTACAGCGGCAGCTTGCCGTCCGCCGCACAGATCAAAGGTGACTTC
Source organism: Edaphobacter sp. (assembly GCA_036521575.1). Classification (GTDB taxonomy): domain Bacteria; phylum Acidobacteriota; class Terriglobia; order Terriglobales; family Acidobacteriaceae; genus Edaphobacter. The sequence continues at coordinate 2,092 of DATDHL010000611.1, forward strand.
TCCGAAAATATGCCCGACAACTCGACGGCGGGGGGCCATGTTCCAGAGCAGCCGAACTGCACCACGGCCCCGACGGCTACCGCGAATACCGCCATTCACTTCCTCGTATGCAACCCTGCCACCCGCACACCCTATGCTGGCAACAAACTTCCATCCGTCGATCCGACGGCTGTGAACATCCTTAACTTCCTGACGAAGATCCTTCCGGCGCAGCAACCGGCCCATAGCGGCGATTCGCGGTATACCTATAGGACTCGCGGGCCGTCGCCGGAGCAGAACGAAGAGTACCTGATCAAAACGGATCACCAGCTCACCCAGGCGCACCGCCTTACCCTCAGCTACTTCCTGTTGAACTATAAGGTCCGCATTAATCCCCAAAGCCCCATGCTCACCCAGATGTGGTCCTACTCGAACTACGCCAACAAGCAGCAGAATGCCAATATCAGTGACGTCTGGACAGTTAGTGGCCGCACCATTAACCAGTTCTGGGTCAACTACACACGCCAGAATGGCGGACGGAATGCAGTGTCTGGTGACCCCACGAAGAAGACCCTGGCCGACTTTGGCTCAGACTTCGGAGTCGTAGGCACTCCTTCCCTCGCAGACATCAACGTTACCGGCGTGGAAGGCTTCCGGCTTGGCCAGGCCATCACGGGGCCCAAGGCAGGCGCCAATGTCTATGGCATTCGCGACGTGTTAAGCACGACGCGCGGCAGGCACACGCTGTACTTCGGCGGCGAAGCTGGCCTGGAAAAGGATTTCCAGCTTACCTCGCTCACCAATTACGGCGCGTTCACCTTCTCCAGCGCCAACGCGGGAACCGCCTCCGCGCGTACGACCAACGGCCTGTCGGACTTTCTGGCCGGCATACCGGCCAGCATGGGCCAAGATACCGGCCTGTACGCCAACGCCAACTACTTCAGCTACGGCGTCTTCGCGCAGGACGACTGGCGCATCCTTCCCAACCTCACTCTCAACCTGGGCGTACGGTACGACTGGCAGCAGGCTCCCACCGATCCGCAGCAGATGCAGACGAACTTCTCGCCCGGCGTCCAGTCGCATGCATTTCAGAACGTGTCGATTATCGGTAAGACCGGACCACAGCTTGCACCCATCGGCATGCTCTTTCCTGGTGATCCCGGCGTACCCAAGGGCGGTGTATTCACACCCAATAACCACTTCTCGCCCCGCGTAGGTTTTGCTTACGATCCCTACGGAAATGGCAAAACCGTAATCCACGGCGCTGCTGGTCTCTTCTTCGGTGGCATCTCCGGCAACCAGTGGGAGTTCCCCTCAAACTTCGCTCCGTACGCCGTACGCAACACATACAGCAAGGTCGTCTCGCTCACTCATCCGTACACCGGCGACCCGACGGAGTTTCCAACCGGTAGCAACCCATACCCTGGCCTGAGCTTCGCGCGTTCTTCCAACAGTGCTACCTTCCTTCCCCTCAAC
>DATDHL010000612.1:0-2400 GCA_036521575.1 Edaphobacter sp.
GCCGTCCTCGTTGCCGTCGAGTTCACCGGCGAACGCCGCAAGCTCACAGCCGCGCGTATGGCGCGCAAAGCTGCTGCTGTCTCTGCTGGTGCCTCCGAGCCTACTTCCGCCGACGCAGAACAGCCCCAGACGAACCCCGCACAGGCAGCAGATCTGGACTTCGAAGCATCCCTGGCCGAATTTCAGGAGCTGGCCCGCAGCGCCGGAGCCGAGGTCTCAGCTACTCTTATCCAGCACCGTCCACGCCCCGACCCCGCGACCCTAGTCGGACAGGGCAAGCTCGAAGAGATCGAAGGAGTCATCGCCTCAACCGGCGCCGACCTCGTCCTCTTCGACCACGACCTCACCCCATCGCAGCTGCGAAACCTCGAAGCCAAACTGCCCTGCCGCGTCATCGATCGAACCCAGCTCATCCTCGACATCTTCGCCCGTCACGCCCGAACCCGCGAAGGCCAGCTCCAGGTAGAACTAGCCCAGCTCGAATACCAGCTCCCTCGGCTGGCTGGCCGAGGCAAGGCCATGTCCCAGCTCGGCGGCGGCATCGGCACCCGTGGCCCCGGCGAAACCCAACTCGAGACCGACCGCCGCAAGATCAATCTCCGCATCGATCACGTTAAGGAGCAGCTCGAATCCGTCCGGCGCATCCGCCGACAGCAGCGACAACGCCGCGAGGCCGTCCCAGTGCCTGTCGTCGCCCTCGTTGGCTACACCAACGCAGGCAAGAGCACCCTCTTCAACGCCCTCACTGAGGCCGGAGTCCTCGAGTCCTCCCGCATGTTCGCCACCCTCGATCCCAAACTGCGCCAGCTTCAGTTGCCATCGCGCCGCAAGGTCCTCCTCTCCGACACCGTGGGTTTTATACGCAACCTGCCCCACACTCTCGTCACCAGCTTCCGCGCCACCTTGGAAGAGGTCGAGCGCGCCGAGCTTCTCCTGCACGTCCGCGACGCCTCCAGCCCCATGATCGACGAGCAGAAACTACAGGTCGAACGAGTCCTCGCCGAGTTGGACGTTACCAAAAAGCCGGTAATCGAAGTCCTCAACAAGATCGATCTGGTCCCCGCCGACGTCCCCATGGGAGCGCCCGGCAGCATAGCCGTTTCGGGCCTCAAAAAGCACGGCCTCAACCACCTTCTTGAAGCCATCGATGCCGCTCTGATAGCCGACCCTCTTATCGAAATGAACTTCCGCCTTCCCCAATCCGAGGGCGCAGTCATGGCCGCGCTCGACGCCGGCGCTATAGTCGAAGCGAAGCATTTCGAAGGCAATTTGGCCTACATCAAGGCGCGAGGTCCGGCATCACTCTTAAACCAATTCAGGAGATTCCAGGAACGCGCTGCAACCCCAGCCTGAAGAGCCCTTAGGAAGCTCTGAATCAGTCATGGCATACTGTTACTTTGTTATCGAGCGACGCAGGGGGGAGAAACCGGCATTTCGTCGTGTTTATTTGCTGTTGCCTGTTTTTAATTCGCTTCCTCCGTGACAATCCGCGGTCGGTTTCTGTTTTTTTAGCTCTTTAACTAGCATAGGCCGCCTGAAGGGGAGCGGAGGTGGTGTCCCCATTCACGCGACCTATGTGACCCAGATAATAGGGTCCGGGTGGTACATATAAGTCTAGTCCTCCCGTCAAGGAAGTCAATGCTTTCTCCCGTGGCTCCGCTTGTTCGATAACCGCCCACGTGAAGCGTTTACCGAATCATCTTTGTTTGACACTCGCGCAAACGCTTTGCTAAAACTAGGTGTACCGCAAACTTTCAGTAAGGCCATTCACTCAACGCTTCGGTTGCATAAAATAGCTGTGTACAGCAGCTTACGACAGGATTTCTGAGCGGCTCCGGCCGACCCCCTTCATGGATCAGATACTCAATCAACTCGGTGGACTTGTGCTCGGCGCCGTGCCGACGATGCTCCTTTTCATTTTGCTGATCGTTGCGTACGGATTTCTCGTTCGCCGGCCCTTGGAGCGCATTCTAGCGGAACGCCGCGCACGTACTTCCGGCGCCGTTGAGCAGGCCCGCGGAGCGATCGCTGCCGCTGAAGCCGAAACCTCGGCCTACGAAGACAAGCTCCGCGCCGCCAAGGCCGAGATCTTCCATGCTCGCGATCAAAAGCTGAAGCAGTGGAACGCCGACCGCGAAGCCGCCCTCGAGCAGGTCCGCAACTCCACGAAAGAGCGCGTCCTCACAGCCCGGCTCGAAATCGAGCAGAGCGCCACTGAAGCCCGCAATCAGATCGAATCCCTCAGCGGCGAGCTCACGTCGCGCATTCTCAACGCTGTCCTCCCGGCAGGCATCGTCCCCACGGAGGTCGCCCAGTGAACATGATCTCCATCAAGAAGCTCCTCCCCAGCCTCATGCTGGCGGCCCTGCTCTTTGTGCCGGCTCATCACATCGCCAGCTC
>DATDHL010000613.1:0-12235 GCA_036521575.1 Edaphobacter sp.
GCGAAGCCTGTCAAAAGCAACTCCGCGTACATCTCAAATCCCGTTGTCAGACCCGCGGCAACTCTTCAGCCGCTGTCTTATCAAATTCGTTATTGAAGACGCTCAACGCCTTCTGCATCATCTCTGCCTGCCGTTGCACTAATACAAGCTGCATCGTGCCGTGAATCGCATCCTCGTTACCGCCCTCGATCGATCCCTGCATCACCGAAGCATCACCGGCAACCGCTTTCGCGCCTCCCGCCGAAAAGCGATTCGTTCCATCCGCAGTCAACGTCGAAGTGTTGGCGAAGGTGAACACACCCACCTGCCCCACTACAACGCTGCCATCCTGCGTCGCCACCGACACGCTTCCGTCACTTGAAATACGTACAGTTCCCGTCGGAATTGTGATCGGCTTCTGGTTCACATCCACCACCGGTTCGCCCAGGCTGCTCTCGAGCACACCCGTCGCTGAACGCCGGAACGATCCGTCTCTCGTATAGGCCAAGCCATTCTTTGTCTGAAGCGCAAAGAATCCTTCTCCCTCAAGCGCCAGGTCGAGCGGATTGCCCGTCGCCGCAAGCTGTCCCTGTCCCAGATCCAGGCGGTTGCCGCCCAGCACACCAAAGCCATTCACCGACTCCCCTACCTGCGATTCAGCCGGAGCGTTTCGATCGAGACCCCCCGCAAACACCCCGCGGAAGTAGTCTCTCTGCGCGCGGAATCCGCTCGTTCCCGTGTTAGCCAGATTGTTGGCCGCAGTATCGAGCGCCTGCGTCCGCGCCATCAATCCCGTATAAGCCGCGTAAAGTCCGCTATCCATGCCCAGGGCATATGCACCTGCACGGCCAAAGCAAAAGGACATCTGGTTAGAGCACCCTAACGAACAGAATCACTATGCCCTTGTTATTGCCGGTTGTCGTTATCGTTGTTGTTCTTGTGTTGTCGTTCTTGTTTGTCATCCCGTAGGGATCTGCTTTTGTAGTTGTAGTTATAGAAAAGCGGGAATAGGAAAAGGCCCGCAGAGGTGGGTCGCGAAAGACGCGTAGCGGCTGGAGATAGAGAGGAGATTCCTCCCTAAACCTTGTCTAGATTGATCGAATAGGAGGAATCTATTTCCGAGATGGCTACGGACTTATAACCGACTGAGATTAGGAAAGCGTCGACTGCAATCTACCGCAATGGGCTCGTAGTTTCAGGAAAAACCGTTTTCGGAGAGCTTAACTTCTACCGAATCAGATTGTCGCAAACCTTCATCAATCCTGCCTCAATGCGGTGTCAAGCGATCCGCTGAACCCATTGGCTACGCCAGGCCGGCGCCTCGAACGGATCCGCGAAGTACTGTGTTTCGTGCACGACCTTTCCGTTGCGGAACTCCATAATGCTCACTGTATATGCTGGTCGCCCCTGGTAGGTGATTGTGTATTCCGTGATCCAGAGATCACCTTTTCCGAGAATTCGCTTGACGTTGAAACCCGACGGCTTGCCTGGGTGATGACTCCGCAAGGCTTGTAAATTGGCTCGTCCGAGGATCCGTTCACCGGACTGCGGGTAATCACAAATGGCGTCGTCAGAGTAGATATCGTGTTCGGCGTTTGCATCGCCGGCTGCCGACGCTTGCCAATGCTTATTCAGGGCTTCGTGTATTTGTTCCTCTTCCATGGACTGCCTCCAGGTGCGGTTTCGGTTTCATGATTATCCACCTTGTGGAATGAAACCCGGGCTGCCGGTCTTCACTACATCATTGAACCTCTGTCTAGTCTGAATTCGATTGATTTCGTTAAATGCGTGTTCCGGAAGGGCGGAGATGTTTAGATTCTCCCGCGCGCGTGCTGCAGTCCTGGGCGTGGTAAGCAAAGCCGTGCCACGCTGCACTGCCCAAGCCAGCAGCACCTGCGCGGGCGTCTTTCCAAGTCGTGAGGCAATTGCCGAAATGACTGGATCTTCAAGCGGCCCCGGTCTTATTCCGTGACCCAATGGGGCGAAAGCCAAAAACACAACGCCCTTCTCCTTGCAAAATTCCAGAAGCTCCGTTTCCGGCAGATACGGATGTGCTTCGACCTGGACCACGGCTGGCTTGATTCTTGCAGATTCGGAAAGGGGTAACAGTTGGTTCAAGCCGATGTCCGACAATCCGATGGCGCGGCATCTGCCATGGTCTACGAGACTTTCCATTGCCCTCCACGTGTCAAGCAGAGTCACGCCGCGGTCGTAAAGGATATTGCCGTTTTGATCCCGCGGATCCTGCTCGTCCCCCGGTTGAAACGCAAATGGAGTGTGAATGAGGTAGAGATCCAGATAGTTGAGCCTGAGTCTGTCCAGACTCGCCTCGAATGCTGGTTCTACGCGCTCAGGCCGATGATTGGTATTCCACAATTTTGTTGTGACGAAGATGTCCTCGCGCGCAATCCCCCCAGCGGCAAGTCCCGCCTGCAAAGCCTCGCCCACCTCACGCTCGTTCCGGTATCGTTCCGCACAATCGAAGTGTCGAAATCCAGCTTCCAGCGCGTCTCTGGTAGCACTTATCGTCGCAGCTGCATCGGGAATCAGGGTGCCAAACCCGAGTACTGGCATATGGCTGGCTCCGTGATTGAGCGGCATTCTCGTATTCCGAAAATCCGAAGATCCGATCATGATGACACCTCGGCAGTATCTTGCGTCCAGCATCACCGCCCGGATATGCGGACGTCTCTCCAGCAGTTAGTTCAGTCCCGAGAACGCTCTCGCGTTTACCAATCGCGTCTCTAAGCCCCAGAGACTCAGCTGCTGGTCCCTCAAAGCTCGGTTTTCAGCAAAGTTCATTTGCCAATTGGAGATAACAGGGCTTAGCACTTACTGAGAATAATTTATGCGCCGAAAGTCCGATTAGTGATGAAAAACGCTCTTCTCGTCATTTGACCTCCGGTTTGTCGGCAACTCGGCAGCTTGACCAGCGACCAGCCGGAACCGACCGTAGAGTTTCGTAGCAGTCACGAGCCTCGCCACAAAACTGGTCAACCTCAATGGGCTTCAGCCTCATGGAGTCTGCCTTCCTCTCGGAAGCGCTAAAAATCTTGTCAAGCCCCAAACCAACGTAACGCATTGCAACCAAAGCACATCCCCATGGCATATTAATTAGCCCCGACCAGCTATACTGGATATAGAGATGAAAAAGCCCCGGGATAACAGCCGGGGCTTTTTCATTTACTCAAACACAATGATATCAATACTTTACTGGCACTACATTCATAAAACCTTGATTCGAGAGACTTCTGTCCACGGTGACACATGAGGTCCAGACCTAACCCTTGTCGATAGAAGACTTTGCACAAAAAGTATACCGGGGGATACCCACGTGCCGGTACTTCCTCAAGGCTTCCCCGTGACCGCCGATACAGGCAATAGACCACACGAATACTGGAGGACGGGTTGCGAGCTCTAATTATTGATGATTCGGCAGTCATGAGGAAGGTAGTCGAACGGGCGCTACGCCAGGCTGGCCTGGAACTATCCGAGGTCTTGCAAGCCTCAAACGGTGAAGAGGCACTTCAGGCGCTTCGCAACGAAAGCAGTGCCTCCAGCCCTCTTGCGCTCATCGTCAGTGACATCAACATGCCCGTCATGGATGGCCTCCAGTTTCTTGAGGCGCGCCGCAGTGAGAACCTCGCGCCCGGAGTTCCAGCCATCATGATCACCACCGAAGGCCGTGAGCCCTTCGTCCTGCGCGCTATCGCAGCGGGAGCCAAGGGCTACATCTGCAAACCGTTCACTGCCGATCAGGTTAAAGCACGAGTGCTCCCCCTGCTGGCCGCAGCCTAAGATAGGGAGTTAAAAAGGAAGAGTCCCGGGCATATCACCCGGAACTCTTCCTGAAAACGAATAAGTTACCTTACCAGAGTACTATCTTCTTACGTTGTTGAAAGTACTACTTCACAACTGACTGAAAGAGTGGTGAGGTAAGCAAGCTCGCAAACTGGCTATCCGAAGAAGAATAGGAAACTGTCAGCGTTCCCGAGTTCGAATCGATCGTCGTTTGATCCAGCGCCGACTTTTCGAGCGGCGTTCCGGAGGTCTTTTTCATAATCGAAAGACCCTTCATCAACGTCGCAGCAGTTGCCGCAGTCATCGTGTCAGAGGTCACGACTGCCATATCAAACTTCACGCCGTTCTGAAAGTCCATGGTGTAGCGGCTGCTCTTCATGCGATTGCGAACCGTGTCATAGTCAGCCAATTGCGCCGCATCACCCAGAACGCTCCGCATCATAGTCTGCGTTCCTTTCTGGTCCAACAGGCTCCAGATCGTCTTCGTGTCCACCGCAACCATCTCGTTCATCATGTCGCTGTTGTTCAGGAAGCTGCTGGTGATTCCGTCTCGCGCATCGAGTGAGGCTTTCACAGCATCACGGTCACCGAACACCATCGTCGTCTGGTTGACGAAGGTGACGCTCATGCCATTCGAGCCCATCGGATAGATGCTGTTGTTGCGCAACATCACGGGCTTGGTCTTCGATTTGGTAAAGCTGGCAAGAATGTCGCGTGTGTGGAACTGTCCCTGTGCAACACCGACGATGCGGGTTCCCTGTCCGCCAGAGTCACGGAAGGAAGCAAACGCAAGTAGGTCTGTGTCCTGATCGACCTTCAAGCCCGACGTCTTCAACGCCGTCTCCAGCCGCTTGAGCTCAGGCGGCAGAACACGGTCCTTCAACTCCATGGCGGCTGACGAGTTCTGCATCGCCCGATAGTCCACAACGATAAGCTGCTGGATATCGCGCGGTATAGCAGCCTTTGCATCACCGGAGAGCTGCGCAGCCGAACAGAATGCTGCGGAGAGCGCAAGAGTTACAGCGGGGAGGAACGACATGGTAAGAATGCGCAATGAATAACTCCTTGATCCAGGCTTTAGCGGACCAACCCTTCTATTCTTCCGTGAATAACAGCTACAAGCAAGTGTCTGCCTATGCCACTTTGGACGTATGGAGTCCGAGAACGTTGGGTGAAAGCCTCCTCAATCAGGCATTTGCAACCAACCTCAGACCCTCAATGTCACTCAATACTCGCCAAGTTTACGCCTTGAGCCAATCGAGTGGATGTTCAAGCCGGCGCTCAAGCACTTTCAACGCCGGATCGAAGTTCGGAATATTCCGCGCCCACTCCGCATCAGGCTCGTAGGCATCCTGAGGGACGAGACCGATCAATTCACCATCTTCGATCACTGCGCCATGACGACTGGCCAGTTCAAGAATGCGCTCGTAGACCTTGCGCATCGGCGTCGTGCGGTGATCGGTAATGTTCATGCTGACCTGGGCACGTCCATTGGCAAGCACTCCAAGAGCTTTGACACCATGAAGACCACCATTTGAGGCGCGGATGTCGCGAGCGATGGCGCGGGCCGCAGTAACGTCAGCGTCACGCAGATGAACGTTGTAGGCAATCAGGAAGCTGCGGGCTCCGACGGCGCTGGCTCCTGCGGTCTCGTGCAGTTCGGGACCACCGACGTCAGGTCTTCGGGCGGCATCCCGGCGAGCAGCGTCTCGAAGGCCTTCGAACTGGCCCTTGCGTACATCTTCGAGCTGAACACGGTCAGGACGCGCCGCAGCAGCTCCGTAAAAATAAACAGGAATACCGTAGCGCCGCCAGATCAGCAGGCCAGCGTTGCGGGCAAGGAGGGCGCAGTCGGCCAGAGAGGCTCCGCTCACCGGAATGAATGGAATGACGTCTGCGGCTCCGATGCGCGGATGGACGCCGTGCTGCTGGGTCAGGTTGATGATCTCCGCAGCCTTTCCTGCGGCGCGGACGGCAGACTCGACGACGGCCTCGGGCGAGCCCGCGATGGTGACGACCGATCGATTGTGCGCGGTGTCGAGCGACCAGTCGAGCAGGCGGACGCCTTCGACCTGCATGGCCGCAACGATCTTGCTCACCTTGGCTGGATCGGTACCTTCAGAGAAGTTTGGGACGCACTCGATGATGGATTCGGAGTTCATGACCGCAGTAAGTTGTTGCCGGTGCACTGGCTGTTGTAAACGATGTTCATCTTACTTCCACCAGGTGTAGCCGACTGTGAATTGTACGCTTGCATTGACGCCGGGGTTTTTATCGCCGAGCGAGGCGCTGGATATATGGATAGCGTTTGCACCGAAATCAATTGAGCGTCGCGGACGGATAAAGTAGCGCATCCCGACACCGAACTGCGGTGTGAAGTTCCAGACACTTGTATCCGCATTAGGGCCATCGTTGTTGGGGTTGTACGGGGGGCCACCGAAGGCCGGGTATTTGTGGTTGGTCCACAGAAGGCCACCTGCTCCCTGCACCCATGGTGAGATGCGCTTGGTACCGGCGAAGTTCCAGCGGAGGATGATCGGGGTGATAGAGACTCCGGTAAAGGTCCCTCCGACTGTATACGGAGCCGAGCATGCGCCGGTAGCTGGGCAGAGTTCGCGCTGGAATTTCGGCGTGTAGGACTGCCAGAAGGGGAAGAGCTGGACGCCGTACTCGAAGTTGCCGTGCAGAAGACCGGGGCCGTAATTGCCGGTGAGGACTTTGCCAGCTTGCGCACCAGCCATGAAGTACTTGAAGTCCCCACGGTTTTCGGTGACGCCGAAGCCTCCCTGAACCAGAGCGCCTATTTCGAGAGGGCGATGGCCGGAGAGGGATTGCATGGGATTTAGCGCTGTGGGTGTTGCTTGCGCTATGGCGAGCCATGTGGATGCTACGAAGCTGAGAGCCAGCGTGCAGAACTTTCCAATGCGCCGAATCGGTTGGGTCACTACTGGCTCCTGGTTCAAATTAAAGTGGTGCAGAAGAAAGGCCGCCGAGGATGGCGGCCCTGACAGGTGGTTGACCGCTTGGGTTAGCTTGCCACGGGAGCTTCGTCCATGTCGAAGTTTGAGTAGACGTTTTGGGTGTCGTCGAGGTCTTCGATGACTTCGAGGAGGCGGATCATGGCGTTGGCTTGAGCGCCTTCGAGCTTGGTGTAGGTCGAAGCGATCTTGGTGACTTCGGCGTGTTCGGGTGTGATCTTGGCTGCCTTGAGGGCTTCGGTTACGGCTTCGAAGTCCTTGGGATCGCAGAGAATCTCCCAGTTTTCGCCTTCGTCGCTCAGGTCTTCGGCTCCGGCTTCGAGGACGATCTCGGTGAGCTTGTCCTCGCTGGCGGCGGATTTGGCGATGGTAACGACGCCTTTCTTCGTGAACATCCAGGAGACGGCACCCTCGGCACCGAGGTTTCCGCCGTTCTTCGAGAAGGCGTGGCGGACTTCGCTGACGGCGCGATTCTTGTTGTCGGTGAGGACTTCAACGATGATGGCAACGCCACCGGGGCCGTAACCCTCGTAGGTGATCTCCTCGTAGGAGACGCCTTCGAGTTCGCCGGTACCTCGCTGAATGGCCCGCTTGATGTTGTCGGCGGGCATGTTCTCAGCCTTGGCCGCTGCAATGGCAGTGCGGAGGCGTGGGTTGCCGTCAGGGTCCCCGCCGCCGCCGGTCTTGGCTGCGATGGTGATTTCCTTGATCAGGCGGGTGAAGATCTTGCCACGTTTGGCGTCAAGCGCGCCCTTCTTATGCTTGATTGTGGCCCATTTTGAATGGCCGGACATGAACTACCTCAGTGATGATTTATGCCGATTGCGACCTTGCGATTTTAGCACGAGGGAGAGTGATGATTGAGTACCCTCCCCACCCATACCGAAACGATCTAAAGTCTTCCATCTAAAAGAGTTAGGTCCGGAATTCGGACGTAAACTCTTCATTTCACATGCTACTTACACGTAAAGTATTGATTCTAAAAGGCAAAGCCTGATGACAGATAGCGGAACCGGTCTCGGATTTCGTTTTTTGTCACTTACTTCATTATAGCTGGTTGAATGGGGTTATTACGCAAAGGTAAGTTATTGATTGTGAAATGGATATACGATTCTGGGCTTGACAGCCCTGACTGTGGAAAACGTGTCTAAATAAAGAAATAGATCGGGCTTCGGCCCTTGACTGTTCTGATCCGACCACCTCCGGCGCTGCCCCAGGCTGGTATAGGGACGGGCCTTTGGCCCTTAGGAGGGTGCCGAAAAAGTCTGATTTGTCTCGTGGAGATTCCCTCAGCGACAAAAATCGCATTGATTTCAGGCCACTTGTGGCGCGACTGCAGTCGCGCCGTTTCAAAAACAAAGACTTTTCAGCACCCTCCTAAAGGCGTCGTTTAGCTGAAGAGTTCGGGGGCGAGGAGGTCTCGCATGGTTTCGCGACGGCGGATCAGTTTTGGGAGGGCTCCGTCGATCAGGACTTCGGCGGGGCGGGGGCGGGAGTTGTAGTTGGAGGTGAGGGTCATCCCGTAGGCTCCGGCGTCGAGAAGCAGGACGAGATCGCCGGGTTTGACAGCCGGGAGAACACGATCGCGGGCGAAGAAGTCTCCGGATTCGCAGACGGGGCCGACGATATCTGCGGTCATGGTCGACTTCCCTGTTGGCTGCTTGATGGGGATGATCTCGTGGTGGGCGTGGTAGAGCGCGGGGCGGATGAGGTCGTTCATGCCCGCGTCGGTGATGACGAAGGTTTTGGAGCCGTTCTTCTTGACGACGAGGACGCGGGTGAGGAGGGCTCCGGCCTGGGCGACGATGAAGCGGCCGGGTTCGAGGAGGAGGTGGGCGGTCTCGTCAGCGAGGCCTTTGGCCAGGGCTGCGGCGTACTTTTCGACCTGATGGCCAGGGTTGAAGGGACCGTCACCGTAGTCAATACCGAGACCACCTCCGGCGTCGACGTAGCGGATGTCGTGGCCGTCTTTGCGGAGGTCGGCGATGAGGCTGGTGACTCTGGCGAGGGCGGCGGCAAAGGGATCGACCTTGCGGATCTGCGAGCCGATGTGGACGCTGACGCCGGCGGGGTCGAGCCACTTTGATTTTGCAGCCTTGCGGTAGATGGCGCGGGCGGCGTTGATGTCGATGCCGAACTTGTGCTCGCTGAGGCCGGTGGAGATGTAGGGGTGGGTCTCGGCGAAGACGTCTGGGTTGACGCGGAGGGCGAAGCGGGCGCGGATGTTGAGGGCTTCGGCTCGGGCGGCGAGGAGGTGGAGTTCGGCCTCGGACTCGACGTTGAAGAGGAGGATGTTGGCCTTGAGGGCAGCGTCGATCTCCCAGGTTTGCTTGCCTACTCCGGAGAAGACGACTTTCTTGAGGGCAGGTTTGTGTGCCTTTCGGACGCGCTCCAGTTCGCCACCGGAGACGATATCGAAGCCTGCTCCCTGTTGCGCGAGGAGGCGCAGGATAGCGAGCGATGAGTTGGCTTTGACGGCGTAGCAGATGGTGTGGGGGCGATGCGCGAAGGCTGCTTCGAAGAGATGGAAGCGATGCGAGATCTGCCGCGACGAGTAAACGTAGAGGGGCGTGCCGTACTGGTCGGCGAGGGTGGAAAGGCTGGCTTCGTCGCAGTGGAGGGTGCGGTTGCGGTAGGCGAAGGGGCGTGCGCTGAGCTGGTCTGGTGCTGTCTTTTTTGTCAAAACTTAAATACTCTTTGTGGGGAGTACGAGGGGTTCTTCGGGGATGATGACCCAGGCGGCGATGTAGGCCAGGGCACCGACTCCGGTAAGTAAGACCAGTAATGCGGTGACGATGCGGACGAGGTTGAGGTCCCATCCATATTGCAGGGCAAAGGCTGCGCAGACTCCAGCGATCATGCGGTTGTTACGGGGGCGGAAGAGCTTGCCGGTGGATGCGAAAGGATCGACGAAGGGCACCGCCGTTACGGGCGTGGGTGCACCGCAGGCGGGGCAGAAACGTGAAGAGGGGTCCAATTTATTTCCGCAGCGTGAACAGAACATAGGAGTTCTCCAAGGGCGATTCTATTTTGACACATCAGTGAAGCAATGACAGCAGTGGCAGATACGCGGGGCAGGAGGAAAAGGTTCTCGGCTGGGAGGATTGCATATAAGGGTTAAATTAGAAATTCTTTTTTTGCGGCCAATTTTCATGTATATACATCTATATTCTATCAACCCGGAGGTTCCCGATGCGCTTTATCCGATCCATTTCGCTGGGCAGCGTTTTGAGCTTTACGATGCTGGGCCATTCGCAGACGCCAACCACGTTGCAAGGGCCGACGACGAAGGTGTTGGCCATTGGACATATCGTTGGAACGCCTGATGATGCGATGCGGCAGACGATGCCGACCGAGGTAAGAGATACCGTGAGTCTCTACCTGGCTGGCAAGCTCGATCAGTGGTTCGCCCGGAAGGACGTGAACGGAGTGGTGTTTCTCGTGAATGCGGCCTCTGTGGATGAGGCGAGAGCGATTTTGTCGAAGCTGCCGCTGGTGGAGTCCAAGCGCCTGGAGTTCGACCTGATACCGCTGGGGCCGTTGAGCCCGCTGCGCTATCTGATGCAGGAGTCGAAGAGCGATGGCAAGCCCTAAGAGCGGCAATTCGTTGAATTGCATGTGCTCTTCGATGCGGCGCGCGACGCGGCTGATGACGCGGATGTACGACGAGGCATTGTCGCGGGCTGGGGTGAGTGCGAGTCAGTTTGAACTGCTGGCGAATATTCGGGGCAGGCAGCCTGTGGACCAGCGGACGCTCGTGAGAGCGATCGATAGCGATCAGACGACGCTCTCGCGCAACCTGGCGGTGCTGCTGGAGCGCGGGTGGATTGAGATGTTTACGGATGAACGAGACAAGCGCAGGAGCCTCTATCGGCTGACTAAGGCCGGGGCGACGACTTTGAGTCAGGCTTTCGCGTGTTGGGAGGAGGTGCAGGCGAAGTTGCAGCAGCGGATCGGTGGCACTCAGTGGAAAGAGCTGATGGATCTGACCAATGAAGTTGCCAATGCAATTACAGAGCTCTAATCGCAGAAAGGAAGACTGATTATGACGAAAACAGGTTATGGAAGACTCACTGTTGGGCTGATTGCGGCCTGGTTTGTCTTGTCCCTAATGGCTTCGGCGTTTCATATGTTCAGTACGTCTCCTGATAAGCCTCCGCTTCCGCTATTGATCGCCGTTGTGGTTCCTATCACTGTCTTCTGGGTGTGGTATCGGACTTCGACTTCGTTCAAGGCTTATGTGCTGTCGCTCAATCCGCGGACATTAACGATTATTCATTCGTGGCGTATCGCAGGGTTCGTCTTTCTGGTGCTGTACACGTATGGGATTTTACCGGGTGTCTTCGCGCTGCCGGCCGGATGGGGAGATATTGCGATTGGCGCTACGGCGCTTCTGGTCGGGATGAGGCTTTCAAACCCGAGGCATAAGAGGAGCTTCATTGCCTGGCAGTTGCTGGGAGTTACGGATCTTGTTGCTGCGATCACGCTGGGCGCGGCTGCTCGATTCATTGAACCGCAGGCTGGTCTTAACGGAATTACGACCAGTCCTATGACGGTGCTGCCTCTAAGTCTGATTCCGACCTTTGCTGTGCCCTTCCTGCTGATACTTCATATGATTTGCATTGCGCAGGCTGTGCGTTGGTCTGAACAGCGGGATGGCGGGATCGGGCAGGCGGAGGGCTCGCTTGTGGCGTAGAGTTTCATGTCAGAAGGTCACGCGGGCTCTGAGACTGGTGACCCACATTGTGTCTACCGTGGGGTTCAGGGTCGGGTGAATGACCAGTTGGAAGTCCGGTGTAAGCGCGAAGTTTGAGGTCACGTGGAAACAGTAGAAGACCTCGCCTGTGTACTGGCTGCGCAAGACAGGACCTACCGGTCGCGTCCAGCCGAAGCCAGCGCCGAAGAGGTCAGATGTGGTTTTGGGAGCGGACTGACTATTTACCAGTATAGGGTGTTTTCAGGTAGCGATGGGCGGCGTCGGCCTGGGATTGGTCTCCGCCTCCGGCGCTGGCTTGCTGGTATTGCTGGACGGCTTTGTCGCGCTCGTGGAGGAGGTCGAACATCTGGCCGGCGTTAAGCTGGGCGCGGCGTCGGAGCCAGTCGCTACACTTGGGCTGATCGGCGGCGTTGAGGTAATTTTCGGCGGCTTCGGCGATGAGGTTCTGGCCGCGCTGGGTATCGGCGAGGCCGAAGTAGGTCATTTGCAGGCGGGGATCTATGAAGTAGTTGGGCTTGCGGGAATCTTCGAGGACTTTTTTGTAGGTGGCTATGGCTGTGGGACCGTCGCCTTTGTCCTTAGTTAGGTTGGCCTCTTCGAGACGGAAGAGGTAGTCGCGCGGGTACTCGACGGCGAGGCCGTGCTGGACGGCGAGGGCCTCGGGGTAGCGGGCGTCGTGGCGCAGGAAGAGGGAGAGGGCGGTGCGGGATTCGACGTTGGTGACGAGGCCGTGGGCTGCGGCCTGGCGGAGGAGATCGAG
>DATDHL010000614.1:0-3096 GCA_036521575.1 Edaphobacter sp.
ACGCACGACGGAGGCTACTATCTCGTAGGGGCAAAGGCTTCTCATCCTGCGCTTTTCGCGCGAGACGGAATGGGCACCAGCAGTGCGCTGGAGAGACTCCTATCGCGCGCACGAGCTCTTGAGCTTTCCGTAGGTTTCGCAGCTCCTTTTTACGATATTGACGTAGTGGACGACCTGGTTCGGTTGGCGGAGGAGTTGAGGCTGGCTCCGGCAAGGGCGCCACGCACGGCGGCGTGGCTTAAAGAGTGGGACCTTGCGGCGGGGCATTCTCGGGCAGGCGCTCGGACGCGCTATCGGACCGGCACGGGAGAATTGTGAAGATCTCCTCTGTGAAGATCAACCCCGAGTGGAGGGTGTACATGCTCGGCGCCACGTTGTGCGTGGCGCTAACCCTCTGCTCACGCAACTTCGGCGATCGAGGTGGACCGTACTTCATGGCCTCTTTGACGCTTGCGGGCATCGTGTACCTGTTAGCGATCCGTGAGTTTCTCGCTACGCCCAAATTTGGGCTCAAATTTGAACGACGCGTTGCCCGGCGCGTTGTCGTCATTGGGCTCGTCCTGGCTGCGGTGTGGCACATTGAATTTCTTCGGGTGCCCGCGGGCGCCAATAATGATGATGATATCCATCGCTATGTTTGGGACGGCCGCCTGCAGAGGCTCGGCTACAATCCGTATACTGTCGTTCCCAGCGATCCTGCCGTTCAGGGGCTGCATACCCCGGAAACTCGCAACTTGAACAACCCGGATCTACCGAGCCCATATCCAGCAGGGGCGCAGCTTTTTTTCCGTGCCGTAACCGCGATTCAGGAGTCCACCTTTGCACTGAGAGTAGCATTTGTAGTTTGCAATTGGGCAATTGTTCTCCTGTTGCTCGATGTCTTACGTCGTAGTCGGCAAGGAGAACACTGGGTTCTGGCTTATGCCTGGCACCCACTGCTCGCGACCGAGGTGGCGGGCAGCGGTCACATCGATATTGTTGGCGCGCTGCTGTTGTTGGTGTCCTTCGCTGCGCTGGGGCGTCGTTGGCGTACGATTGCAGCTCTGGCATTTGGGCTGGCTGTTTCCGTGAAATTGCTACCGATTGTACTGCTGCCCCTCTACTGGAAGAGGGTTCGCATTGGTGACGCAGTGCTGGCGGCAGCGGTGGTCGGACTCCTGTACGTGCCATTTCTTGACCATTCATTTCTTAAGCATGGCCGCATTCCGATCGGCTCGCTGTGTACGTATGTGCAGACTTTCCGCTTTAATGGTCCCGTGTTTGCGACACTCGATCGAGTGGCGCCTCCGCAGTTGCTGGCTGGGCTGGCGGTGCTCGTCGGATTAGTGACCGCAACCTGGCTAAGATTAAGACGCGCAGCGCCGGAGTGGTCTCCGGACGTATTTGCCTGGCCGATGGCAGCATCTCTTTTGTGCGCACCCGTCGTATTCCCGTGGTACCTTCTTTGGCTGCTGCCATTTCTGACGTCGTCCTCGACCCTATTGATCTCGGTCTGGACCGTGAGCATTATCCCCGTTTACGTAATGTGGTACTTCCGCGCCCTTGGGCGTCCGTGGGGGTCGCTTCCTAGTTGGGTAATGCTGGTGGAATATGGATGCGTGGTAGCGGCCGGTGTCATTGTCGGGTTGTGCCGGGTCAGACGAGCCTGAGTGCGCCGACCGTCTAAAGAGTAGAAGCTATCTCATAAATGGTCGCTAGCTGGTCTAGTCGCCTTCCATGAGAAGGCCGGTCAGCGTCAAGTCCGATTTTGTTTTGCCGTTTCCAAAGTTCTCCTTTCCTTCCTTGGCGGAGAGGAGTGCAGGGCGGCCCGGAGCGGTCAAGGGCGCGTTTGGTGCGGCGCAGCGAACCCTTGACGGCGAGGACCGCTCTGCTACCATTCCGCCAGCAAGGAAAGGAGCCGTTGCTCTGGACTTTTTTCCATGCCAACGCGGTTGCCAGTCATCCGTCAGCCACGAAGTTTCGCGCCCGCACTGTCGCCACCCTTCCATCCGCACTCTGGTTGAGCGCTTTTTCGCTCGGTGCAAGTTGGGTGTTTCTCGTTTCAGCCGGTGCTGCCACCTGATTATCGACCTCTCTTCCATCTCCAGCATGGAAGTGGGCCAGGCGATTGACGCAGTCACCGCAACTCGGCGCTCGGCTCTGGGCTTCCGATCTTTTGCTCTGCGCTACTGCTCTGCACTACCGATCTGCACTACCGATCTGCGCTACGCTGCTGTCGCCAGCAGGGCTCGACTGGTGTTGCGCAGTGGTTCGTAAACCTCGCCGCTCACCCATAAGCGATGCAGCAAGACGGCCAGCTTTCGCGCGGTCGCGATCACGGCTCGTTTCTTTCCATTCGTCCCGCCTCGCTCCGCCAGCTTCAGACCCCAACGCCGCAGATCGCTGTCCCCTCCAAACGGCCCTAGAATATGATGCGCGCCTTGCACCAGCAAGGTTCTCAGATACGGGTCGCCCTCTTTGCTGATGTGCAGCTGCGGTTCCCTCTGCCCCGAGTTCCGTCGTCCCGGCTGCAACCCGATGTAGCAGCCCGCATCGCGGCTCTTGCGAAAACGCTGTGGGTCCTCCAGTGTCAGCATGTAGGTGAGCGCGATCAGCGTTCCCACTCCCTTCACCTGTTTCAGCCGCGCCACGCGCGGATAACTCTCGCTGGCGATCTTCTCGATCTGCTGGTTGTATTCGTGAATCTGCTCGCTCAGCGATTCGATGGTGGCCAGCAACGGTGCCAATGCCGCTTGCAGTTCCGGACTCAGCTCCTGAGCTTTCTCCACATTCATGTTTCGCGGGCTACAGCCGCGTAACCGCTCGCCATAAGACTTCGTCAGTCCCCGCGCCGTGTTGATCAACGATGTCCGTGCCCGCACCAGTCCCGCGCGCGCTCGGATCACCATCAGATGCGCCTGCGCCTGCGCACTGCGATGTTGCACCGGGGACAATAACTGCGGATCGATCCGCGCCAGCCGGGCTAACGTCCGGGCATCGAAGCGATCATCCTTCCGTCGACTCTCCCCGATCAAGCGCACGTTGCGCGCATGCGCCACGATCACTTCGTGTCCCAACTCGCTCAATACCCGGCTCACCCACGGCGAATGCATCCCC
>DATDHL010000615.1:0-4671 GCA_036521575.1 Edaphobacter sp.
CGATGAAGCAGGATCAGGTGGCGCTTCAGACCCTCACGAACATGCCGCCGTCGAGCTATGCGGCGGCGATGCGGGATCCCGGCTTCCAGGCGACCGTGGCCTCGATCTACCAAAGCCAGAACAGGCTGGATGCGGCGCAGGAGATTCTCGAGAAATCGATTGAGGCTCAGGTCGCCGCCGGACAGAAACCCAGCACGGAGCTTCTCCTTCAGTTGGCTGGCATTTATCTTTCGCGTAACGATCCTCAGCGCGCCTACCCGATCTTCCGCCAGGTCCTGACCGAGAATACGGACCGTCCCGACGCCTGGAAGGGATTGTTGAGCGTCCTTCATTCCTCGGGTCGCGACCAGGAGGCACTAGCGCAGATACAACAGATACCGCAGTCGATTCGTGTCCAGCTTGAGTCCGATGTTGAATATTTGCAGACCATAGGCGCGGTTTACAACGCCCTCGGTCAGCCGCGTGAGGCGATGATCTTCCTCGAACGCGTGAAACAGCACTACGCGCTGCAGCGTACGGTAGCTCCCGCCGATGTCGATATTCAAGATGCGTGGCTGCTCTTCAACGGAGGC
Organism: Edaphobacter sp.; assembly: GCA_036521575.1. Taxonomy (GTDB): domain Bacteria; phylum Acidobacteriota; class Terriglobia; order Terriglobales; family Acidobacteriaceae; genus Edaphobacter. Next base: position 573 of record DATDHL010000615.1, read on the forward strand.
AATGACGCAGGGCTTTATCGCCAGCTTATGCTTTTGGGAGGACGGCAAGGCCTGACCAGCGAGCAGCGTCGCACCGTGCAAACCATCTGGACCAATTGGGCCGTCCGTCGTGCCAACCAAGCCGCGGCATCTGGCAACGTTAAGCGTTCGCTGGCTATTCTTAATGCCGCAGCGCGGTCCTTCCCGGACAACCCCGGGGTTCTCAGAGCACTTGCCTCGGGATATGCCCGTGCCGGGCTCCCCAGGCAGGCTGTCGCTATCTTCAAGGCGCAGGACATGACCTCGGCCACCGCCTCGGACTATAAATCGGCTGTGGGAGCGGCCCTTGCGGCAGGGGACAGCAAGATCGCCGAGACTTGGTTGCGTTATGGTCTCGATGCGTATCCAAAGGACGCCGAGATGCTGAACCTCGGCGCAAAGTTTGAGCAGTTGCGAGGCAATAGTGGTCGTGCCGCCGACTATTTCCGCGCCTCGCTCGCCGCCATGCCTCCCGGCGATCCCGGCGCCGAGCTTGCAAATGAGCTTAGCCAGCCCGTCCCCGTAGCGCGCCTGCCCAAGCCTGCAGAGCCGCAGGATCTCGCCACGCTGTTGAGTGCGCCAGACCCGAATGGACAGGATCCTGCCGCCCAGCCTGCGCCGCCAGCACAGCCCTACCTTCCCAACTACAGCAATATCTACGGCCAGGCACCGGTGCAGTTGAGCCCTCAGTCCAGCGTCGTTCCTTCGTACATGGCTAATCCTGCTTCCCGAAACAGGAAGCAGGCCCAGTCTACGCTCGGAAACTATGTTCCTCAGGCTGCTGCTACCAGTCCGCCTTTAGCCATTAATTCTCCGCTCCAATCAGCCTCAATGTCTCCATACTCGCCCGCTGCCACGCCGGGCGATCTGTCGTCTCAGGACTATCAGCGTCAGCAGATCCTCCGCCTGACCCAGGAGGCTCAGGCGCAACAGCCGCCCATCAGCGCCGCACCGCAAGAGACCTACGGTCCCTATGTCCCCTATGTGTCTCCAACGCAGTACGCTGGCTACACGCCATCCCCGGTTCCGGTCCAGTTGGGAGACAATAGTCCCCGCGTAACCCCGCCGCAGCGCGATGTCACCGATGTCCTGCCAACTGCGCGTTACATGCCAAACGCCCGCACCGGTTCCCATTCCAGTTCGGTCATGATGGGTCAGAGCACGCCGCCTGAAGAAACGCTCTCCACGAAGAACGCGCAGTACAGCCAGCCCCAGACAGGGGACAGCAACGGTCAGCAGTATCCGCAGCCTGGCGTTTATTCTCACCCCACAACGGCCCATCGTCGGACATCCAATCCACCGGCCCGCGCCACGCAGCCCACGCAACCAGCCCTTCCGGCGATGACCTATCCCAACGTAGCCCAGCCGCTGCAAGGTTCTGCCTACCCAGTCCTCGGCCCTGATGCGTCCCAGGGCGTGCCTCCCAGCGATGCCGATCTCGCTGCTAAGAACGTTCCTCCGCTGCGAGGAAACTATGCTACCGTTCCCGGGCCGCCTCTCTCGCCGCGCGCCCAGACCGAGCTCGAACTTGCAGCTCTTGAAGGCTCCTACAGCGGCTGGGTCGGTGGCACCGGCTACGGGCGCTATCGCAGCGGTACTGCCGGCTTCGATCGCCTTACCGATATAGAAGCCCCCTTTGAGGCCTCCGCCATGATGGGTAAATCCGTTCGCGTCACCGTGGTGCCCCGACCGGTCTTCCTGAGCTCCGGAACCATCGATACGACGTTCTTCAAGAACTCTACCGGAACGATTCCCGTTCTCGGCACGCTTCCAGCGAATGCAATCACCCCTCCGCCCCAGCAGTTCGCCAGCGGCGTCGGGGGAGAGCTGCAGTTGACTACTGCCAATATCGGACTCGCGGCCGGCTATACGCCTTATAGGTTTCTGGTTTCGAACATTACTGGTCGCGCTCAGTGGCGCCCGTTCGGAGGCCATTTCACCTTCTTCGGCGATCGCGATTCGGTGAAAGATACTCAGCTTTCCTACGCCGGTCTTCGCGACCCAGGTTCCGCTTCGCCGATCTTTGAAGGCAATATCTGGGGCGGCGTCATCTCAACGGGCGGCGGCGTCAGGCTCGACGTCGGCGGCGAGCGTAACGGTCTCTACGTCTCCGGTGACGGCGCCACTCTTACCGGCTATCACGTTCTCGATAATAAAAAGTTTGAAGGAATGATGGGCGCTTACTTCCGCGTAAAGACCTGGCCCGGGTATGGAAGTCTCAACATCGGCACGAACTTCTTCGGAATGCACTACGACAACAACCAGCGCGGCATGACCTACGGTACGGGCGGCTACTTCAGCCCGAACGTCTACTTCCTCGCTTCGGTGCCTATCACCTACTCGGGCTACTACAACAAAAACTTCCACTACGCCATCAACGGCAGCGTGGGTGTCCAGACTTTCCAGGAAGATAAGGCGCCCTACTATCCGCTCGATCGCCCGCTGCAAACGGGTTCGGGTAATGCGATGTTTCCTCAAAACAGCGATACCAGCCTGAACTATTCGCTCGATTCGCAAGGGTCATACCGTGTTGCCGAGCACTGGTATGTCGGCGGATTTCTCGTCGCCAACAATACGAACAACTACAACACTGTCTCCGGCGGCTTCTTCCTGCGCTACCTCTTCAAATCGCAGTACCCAACGGAGACTGGCCCGACGGGCCTATTCCCGAGCAGTGGCTTCCGTCCTCTGCGGGTCCCATAGCCCACCGCCTTTACTCATCATTGCAGATCCGAAGCAATCACCCGATCAGGGGTGTCTTCCACTCTGATTTGTCTTGAATCAACAAACATCTCCGTCGTATAACACTCGCATGCACGTCCCTCTCGATCCGGGCTAATCAGGCTCCCTCCCGGCAGAGATCGTCCACGCAAGGGGCTTCATGATCGGTCGTATTGTTTCACTTCAGGGAGCCTGCAGGTGGCTCTTTGTCTCTGCCAGCTTCTTCTTCGTCGCCGCCGCGCCGGCTGTCGCGTCGAAAGATAGCGTTCCCGACTGGGTCCGCACCGCAGCCTCACAAAACCTTCCGCACTACTCTCCCGAGACCAACGCTGTTGTTCTGATGGAGGAGACCACTTACTCGGTCGCTCCTGACGGCACCGCCACGGAGCATTACCGCTCCGCCATGAAGATCCTCCGTCCTCAGGGCAGGGAAGCCGCAGTGATTGGGGTTCCGTTCGATAAGGACACAAAGATTCTCTCGCTGCATGTCTGGAGCATCGGACCCGACGGGCACGAGTATACCCTCAAGGACAGCGAGATCGTCGAGGTCGGGTATGGTAACCAGGGCAGTCTCTATTTCGATGGGAAGGTCAAGGTTGCTAAGGCTCCGGGTCGCGATCCTGGTGGTATCGTCGCCTACGAATATGAGCAGCGTATCCGGCCATATCTGACCGAAAAGACCTGGTTCTTTCAAAGTGATATTCCGCGGCTCAATCAATCTTTCACGCTGGAGTTGCCGCAGGGGTATACCTACGGGACCGTCTGGGCACACCACGATCAGGTAAAAGCCTCCGATCTTGAACATCAGCGCTGGCGTTGGGAGATGAAGGACACGCCCTCCATTGATCTCGATCACGTCCTCATGCGTCCTTCAGAGATGGCGCTTGCCGGGCGCATGACTGTACACTACGGCGTCCCGGGCAACACCTCAGCCACCGAGGGCACCTGGAAGAGTATCGGCGAGTGGTACGAGACCTTAGCAAAGGACCGTCTCGTCGCCACGCCCGAGATCGTCGTCAAGGCGAAAGAACTTGCTGGAGACAAAGCTGATTTCTACGACAAGACCGAGGCTATCGCCGAGTTCGTGCAGAAGCAGGTTCGCTACTTCGTCATCGAAATGGGCGTCGGAGGTTTTCAACCTCACTTCGCCGGCGACATCTTTCACAACCGCTACGGTGACTGCAAGGACAAGGCAACACTGCTCTCTGCAATGCTCTCCACCGTCGGCGTTCACTCGGCCCTTATGATGGTCGATCATCGCCGTGGCGTTGTAGATCCCGAGGCACCTTCCATCGTAGGCGACCATATGATCGCAGCTATTGAGATCCCCAAGGGTTACAGTTCACCCAAGCTACACAGT
>DATDHL010000616.1:0-10555 GCA_036521575.1 Edaphobacter sp.
CTCCCCTGACGACGCCACCCTCCTCGCCGCACTCGACGGCCGCACCATCCGCCGCTTCAACGGCACCACCGAGACCCTCAACCTCCGCAACGCCACCGTCCTGCCCTTCCCGCCCTCACGCCGCGAGCGTCTCCTCAGCCGCCTCACCAATCCCAACATCGCCATCCTCCTCCTCGTTGTCGGAGGCCTCCTCATCTACCTCGAGTTCAACGTCCCCGGAACCGTAGTCCCTGGCTCCCTCGGCACGCTCTTCGTCCTGCTCGCCCTCTTCGGCCTCAACCTGCTACCCGTCCGCCACGCCGCGGTCGCACTCCTGCTCGCCGCCCTGATCCTCATCATCCTCGAAGCCAAATTCGCCAGCCACGGAGCACTCGGCCTCGCCGGAATCGTCTGTCTCGTCTTCGGCCTTATCACCCTGGTTGACGCCCCCATACCCGAGCTCCGCGTCCACCCCGCCACCGCCATCGCAGCCGGACTCGGCTTCGGCAGCATCACGTTCGGCCTCGCATGGATTGCCCTCAAAGCTCGCCGAGCCAAGGTCCTCACTGGCCCACAGGCCATGGTTGGCGCTATCGCCCTCACCCGCACCCCACTAGCCCCCACTGGCCAGGTCGAAATCCGCGGCGAGATCTGGCGAGCCCGCCTCCGCGACCAAAGCACGCTCAACCTCGGCGCCACCGTCCGAGTCCACAGCGTCGAAGGACTGACCCTCCTGGTCGACCCCGCCCCCGAGGGCCTATACCCCTAGCCATCCTCAACATCCGCACTTGCAGTTGTCGTTGCCGTTGCAGTTGTCGCTGTCGTTGCAGTTGCGGTTTTGGTTGTTATCCCCGCAGGGGACCTGCTTTTGCAGTTCTGCCCTAACCCCGAGCCAACGGAACAAACTCCAACTCCAACCCATCCTGAGTCACCGTAACCCCCAACCCCTCCAGCGAATCAACCACCCAATCCGCCTCCGCCAACTCCTCAGCCGAGTGCGTCCCCAACACGCCCAGCACCCGGCATCCCGCAGCCACACCAGCCCCCACCCCCGAAGGCGCATCCTCCACCACAATGCACTCCTCCGGCCGAAACCCAAGCAACGCAGCCCCCCGGCGATACGGCTCCGGATCCGGCTTCCCCCGTTCCACCATATCCGCGCTAATCAGCCGAGCAGGCACCGGCAGCCCAGCCGCCGCCAGCCGCCCCAACAAAAGCCGCGTCGTCGCCGAAGTCACAATCGCCCACCGATCCATCGGAAGACTCTCCATCAACTCCTTCACCCCCGGCAGCACCTTCAAATCCGCCGTGTCCTCCATCTCCATATCTTCGATAACGCGAAGCCCCTCTTCCGCATCGATGTCCGGCCTCAGACTCCGCACAATCTCAATTGCCCGCATCCCATGCGGAACCTCATACGTATCCGCGTTCGGAATGTCGTACAACTTCGCCCACCGCTGCCAGCACCGCACTACAGACCCGATGGAGCTGATCAGCACCCCATCCATATCAAACAAAATTCCCTTCGTCTCCACACAAACCGGCTGACTCAAACAGCACTCCCTTGCAATACAAACTGTTGCGCCGCCTCAAGCACCCTGGCGACCGACTCCGTGGAACAACTCTCGCAATAAACCCTTAGCAGTGGCTCCGTCCCCGAGGCCCGCAGCAGCAACCAGGTCTCTGCAGCATTCGGCTTTCCTGCGCAATCAGGATTCTCAAGGAAGAACTTAATGCCATCCAGCGTCTCAACCCGAAGCACCTTCAATCCGGCAAAGTCCTTCACCCCAGCCTTCGCCCGAGCAATCGCCGACTGCTTCAACGCCTCATCGATATGCATATCCACGCGCCCATACTGGTGCTCGCCAAACTCCTCCTGCAGCGCCGCGACAAGCTCACCCAGCGTCTTCTTCTCATCCGCCATCACATTCGCCAGCAGCAGAGAGTTCAGCAACCCATCGCGCTCCGGAAGATGCCTGCTAATCCCAATCCCACCCGACTCCTCGCCCCCAATCAAAATCTCTTTCTCGAGCATCAGGTCGCAGACATACTTGAATCCGATCCCATGCTCATTCAACTTCCGCCCATACTTCGCAGCGATGCGGTCGATCATCTTCGTCGTGTTGAAGGCCCGCGTCACCTCACCCGGCCACCTCTTCCGCTCCAGCAGCCAGTACAACAGAATGGAAAATACCTTGTGCGCATCGACGACATTGCCATGCTCATCCACCGCGCCAATACGATCCGCATCGCCATCCGTGATCAGCCCCGCATCGCACCGCTCTCTGACAACCGCCTCCTGCGTAGCCTTGATGTGCGGCAGAATCGGCTCCGGATTGATCCCCGGAAACAGCGGGTTCACCTCATTGCGAATCTCCACAAACGGAATCCCCGCCCGCGTAAAGATCCCCGCAATCACCCCACGCCCAGCCCCATACATCACATCAATCAAAAACTTATACCCCGAAGCACGAATCGCATCGAGATCGACAAACCGCTCAATCGCCCCAATGTAATCAGGATTGAAGTCCACCTCTTCAATCTTCGCCTTCGTCGCACTCACAGGCAGCGGCTTCTCCAGATAGCTCTCAATCGAAGCCATGATCGAAGGCTTGCCCGACCCGCCATAACTGGCCTTGTACTTCACGCCATTCCACTCCGCAGGATTGTGGCTCGAAGTAATCATCACGCCACCCGCAGCCTTCCGTTCCCGCACCGCATGCGACAGCGCAGGAGTAGGCGTAATCCCCGCAGCAATGGCCACCGGAATCCCAGCCCCAGCCATCACCTCCGCAACAACCCCTGCAAACGACCGCGACCCAAACCGGGTGTCATACCCAATGCAGATACCCGCCGAAGCATCCTCATGCGCCAGCACATAGTTCGCAATCGCAGCCGCTGCCACTCTCACATTGGCATAGGTAAAGTCGTCAGCGATGATCCCACGCCACCCATCCGTCCCAAACTTCACCACAGTCTTCGTCTCAGCCATATTTTATTTTTCTGCTCCAGTATTCAGCGGCTAAATAAGATCTTCGCGACCAGCAGTCTTCAGTTGCGCAACCACCTTGCCCACATCCTGCGACCGCTCTCGCGTCGTAATCAGCAAAGCATCCCCCGTCTGCACCACCACCAGATCGCTCACGCCCACCAGAGCAATCACCTTGCCCGGAGCGTAAACATAGTTCCCGCACGAATCGATCGAGATCGTCAGCGGATCCTGCCCATCGATCACATTCGCAATCGACACTTCCCCAGGAGGGCACGCTGCCACATGCTCATGCAGCGCCGACCAGCACCCCAGATCATTCCACGCAAAATCTCCCGGCAGACAATAGATCCCCGAGCTCATCTCACCCTTGGCCGACCGCGGCTCCAGCACCGCATAATCGATGCTGATGTTCTCGCACTGCGGATACTCCTCCGCAAACACCCTCTCAAACTCCGGCGTCCCATAAGCAGCGGCAATCTTCTCAAGCAATAAAGCCATCGCCGGACGACACTCCCGTATCGCACCAGCCAGCGTCTTTGCGCTCCACAGGAAGATGCCTCCATTCCACGCATAGTTCCCCGAGGCAACAAACTCCTCGGCACGAACACGATCCGGCTTCTCCGTAAACCGCTTCACACGCCGCACTTCGATCCCACTGTCAGCCACCGCAGGATCATCCACCACCCCACCCAGCTCGATATACCCGTACCCCGTCTCAGCCCGCGCCGGAGGCACCCCCAACACCACAACCTTATCGCCACTCGCGGCCAGCGCCACTCCAGCTCGCACCACCTCAGCAAACCGCGCCGTGTTCTTAATCGCATGATCCGAAGGAAAGATCCCGATCACCGTCTCCGGATGCGTCTTCTCCAGCAAAAATGCAGCCAGCGCACACGCAGGAGCCGTATTTCTAGCAGCAGGCTCACTCAGAATCCGTTCCCGAGGCACCTCCGGCAGTTGTTCCCCGATCAGATCATCCAGCAGATCATTCGTGATCACCCAAACATCCGACGCATCCGCCAGCGGCAATAGACGATCCAGCGTCTGCTGAATCATCGTCCGCTGCCCATCCAGCGCCAGCACCTGCTTGGCCTTGGCCTTCCGGCTCCGTGGCCAGAACCGCGTCCCACTTCCTCCTGCAAGAATCACAGGAGCAAACCTTACTTCGGATTTACCGCTTCCCATTGGCATATGGCTCCCTAGTCAAGATAGCCAAGAAAAAGACCGCACCAACCTTCGTCGTGCGGCCTTATCTCAAATCCATCCTAGCCCAGCGTCGCGAAGTACTCCCGCATCCGCTTCACGCCTTCATCTACAACGTCATGCGACACCGCATACGACAAGCGAATATGCTCGCTGGTCCCAAACGCCTCGCCCGGAACCACAACCACATGTGCCTCGCTCAACAACTTCGCCGCCAGGTCCGTCGACGACTTCACGCCGCCCTTGCCGATAAACTTCTTCACATTCGGATACACATAAAACGCACCCTGAGGCACCGTGCACGTCAGCCCCGGAATCGTCTCAAACCCCTTCAGAATCTGATCGCGCAGCTTGATGTAGTCCGCCCGCATCTCGACCACGCACTCCTGCGACTCCGTCAGCGCCGCAATCGAAGCCCGCTGCACCATGCTCGCCGTATTCGACGTGCTCTGCGACTGCAGCTTGCTCATCGCCGCAATAATCGGCTTCGGCCCCAGTGCAAAACCTGCTCTCCATCCGGTCATCGCATACGTCTTCGACAGCGACCCCAGCACAACCACATGCTCCTTGCAGTCCTTGAACGACCCACCGCTCACCAGCTGCCCGGTAAAGTTCAGATAAACATAGCACTCATCCAGCAGCACATAAATCTCGCGCTTATGAGCCAGCCGAACAATCGCCTCCAGATCCTCCGGCGAAACCACAGCCCCCGAAGGATTCGACGGCGTATTCAAAATAATCGCCTTCGTCTTCGGAGTAATCGCAGCTTCAATCATCTTCGCCGTAATTCGGAAGTTCTCCGACTCCCGGCTCTCCACCGGAACCACAACGCCGCCCGCATACTGAATGATGTCCTTGAACGACACCCAGTACGGCACCGGCAGAATCACCTCATCGCCATGATCGACCAGCACCTGAATCGCATTGAACAACGCCAGCTTGCCGCCCGTCGTAAACACGCACTCTTCCGGCGTGTAGTCCGAGCCAAAATCGCACGCATGACGATCTACAATCGCCCGCCGAACCTCCGGAATACCAGCGACGTTCGTATACCGAGTAAAGTTCTTCTCGATCGCCTCAATTGCCGCATCCTTGATGTGCCGCGGCGTAGCAAAGTGAGGCTCGCCCGCGCCAAAGTCCGCCAGGTTCACACCTTCAGACTTCAACTTCAGCGCCGCCGCCGTAATCGCCATGGTTGCCGAAACTTCAATGCGGCCGATGCGGTCCGCAAATATCTTGGTTGCCGTTGTGCTCATACCTCTAGTGTGTCAGATTTGCCCCCCGAGATAAAGCCTCCGACCGAATCTGCCACCCAGTACATCCGATTGACGACAACACAGGACTAACCTCTCACAAACAGATCGACCTAATTTCTTATCAAGTGAAGAGCCCTGTTATCACCAGGTTGAGAAATACCTTCCGAGTGATCCGTGGCTCAGGCGTAATTCGGCAGCGCAGAAGGTCTTCCGGGCACACCGCTATTTTGCCGTGCTAAAGTTAGCACGGTTCTATAGACTCTGCGCGGTGGCTGGGCCCAGTCGAAATTGCGTTCGTACAAAAAACGAAAGCGAGGAAGCACGAAATGGGCGAGACATGTGTGCGCTTTAGTCGCAATGGAAAAACAACAAAGCTGAACACAACCTGCTCGTGGCGAATTGGAGCCGCAACGATGTCGTTGGCCTGGCCGCTGATGCTCACCTCGCTAGCCGTTGCGCCCCTCGCAGCCCAGGAAGCCGCGCCTCCCCGAGTAGTGGTGCCGACCGATCGTACTGTGCTGCCGATTCCCGAACCCCAGTACCCGCATAGCACCGTATTCGATGCTCGAGATGCCACGCCTCCGCCACGGTTTCAGGTGAAAGCGCCACCCAGCGCGCCCAACGTTCTGATCGTGCTCATCGACGACATGGGCTTCGGCCAATCGAGCGCCTTCGGCGGTCCCATCCACATGCCGACCGTGGAGGGCCTCGCCAACAACGGCCTCCGCTATAACGAGTTCCACACCACGGCACTATGCTCGCCGACCCGCTCGGCGCTGCTGACCGGCCGCAATCACCACATGAACAACTTCGGTTCGATCGCCGAGACTGCCACATCCTTTCCCGGCCAAACCGGCCAGCGTCCCAACAGCGTAGCGACCATCGCTGAGATGTTGCGGCTGAACGGATATAGCACTGCCCAATTCGGCAAGAACCACGAGACCGCGCCCTGGGAGGTCAGCCCGTCCGGTCCGACCGACCGCTGGCCGACCCGCCAGGGTTTCGACAAGTTTTACGGTTTCATGGGCGGCGAGACCAACCAGTGGGCGCCGCTGATCTACGACGGACTGACACAGGTCGAGCCGTCGCACGACCCCAAATACAACTTCATGACCGACATGACCGACCAGGCCATCGCATGGATGGGGTACCAGAAATCACTGACCCCGGGCAAACCGTTCTTCATCTACTTCGCGCCTGGTGCCACCCACGCGCCGCACCACGTACCCAAAGAGTGGATCGCCAAGTACAAGGGCCAGTTCGACCAAGGCTGGGACAAAGTGCGAGAAGAGACGCTCGCCCGCCAGATCAAACTAGGTGTTGTGCCGGAGGGTACAAAGCTCGCACCCAAGCCTGAGGCGATCAAGGATTGGGATACGCTGAGCGCGGATGAAAAGAAACTCTTCGCCCGCCAGATGGAAGTTTTCGCTGGGTTCGGCGAATACGCCGACACCGAGGCCGGCCGTCTGGTCCAGGCGATCAAAGATACAGGCGAGCTCGACAACACGCTGATCTTCTACATTATCGGAGACAACGGAGCCAGCGCTGAAGGAGGTATGGTAGGTCTCTTCAATGAGATGACCTACTTCAACGGCCAACTCGAAAGTGTTCAGGACATCCTGAAGCATTACGATGAACTCGGTGGCCCGACGACCTATCCGCACTATGCGGCAGGCTGGGCGGTCGCGGGAGATTCGCCCTTTGAGTGGACGAAGCAGGTGGCTTCGGGCTATGGAGGAACGCGCAACGGGATGGTCATTCACTGGCCCAAGGGCATTCCCGCGAAAAACGAAGTACGATCGCAGTGGCATCACGTGATCGACATCGCGCCAACGATTCTCGAGGCAACCGGCTTGCCTGAGCCGAAAAGCGTCAACGGAACAGTCCAGACCCCTATCGAGGGTGTAAGCATGGTCTACACCTTCGCCGATGCCAAGGCTCCGAGTCGGCATACCACACAGTACTTCGAGATCTTCGGCAATCGAGCTATCTATCAGGACGGCTGGCTCGCCGGCACCGTTCACCGTGCTGCTTGGGAGTTCAAGCCCCGGAGGACACTCCAGAACGACGTATGGGAGTTGTACGACGCCCGGAGCGATTTCAGTCTTGCGAATGACCTCGCTGCCAAGAATCCAGAGAAGCTCAAGGAGATGCAAGACCTCTTCATGACAGAAGCGGTCAAGTACTCTGTGCTACCGCTCGACGATCGGACCCTTGAGCGACTCAACGCTGCGCTGGTCGGGCGCCCCGACCTGATGGCAGGACGCACATCCCTGACGGTTCATCAGGGAATGACCGGGATGTCGGAAAATGTCTTCATCAACGTAAAGAATCGGTCGCACACCATCACCGCTGACGTGGAAATCCCGAAGGGCGGCGCCAATGGCGTGATCCTCGCGCAAGCGGGGCGCTTCGGTGGCTGGAGCCTCTACTTCCTGGATGGCAAGCCGACGTACACCTACAACTGGCTGGGCTTGAAGCGGAACACCGTGGCCGCCAAGCAGGCTTTGCCGGCGGGGAAAGCGACCATCCGCTTCGAGTTCGTCTATGACGGTGGTGGCGTCGGAAAGGGCGGCACAGGCACGATCTACGTCAACGACAAGAGCGTCGCCACCGGCCGGATCGAGCAGACTCAATGCTGTGCGTTCTCGGCGGACGAGGGCGCTGACGTAGGAGCGGATGATGGCACGCCGGTCACCGAGGCCTACCAGGTTCCGTTCAAGTTCACCGGCAAGATCGACAAGGTGACGATCGATCTTAAGGAGACGACGCCATCGGTAGCGGGTGAAGCGGCAAAATCCCGCAGCGAGACAGTTCTCAAGAAAGCGCTATCCGATTAAGCCTTAAGGAGACTCTGATTAGGTCCCGAGCCGAATCCGTTTTGAAAGGGCGCGGCTTCAGCCGCGCCATAAGTGCTGTTGATACATTGCTGCTTTAGCCGCTGAGGGGAATGTTTCTCCTGTCAGAATTACCCGTCATGAAAAACTTATTCAGAGCTTCCTAAAGCCCCGGCTGGTTGGTGATCCGGAAATTGCCAGTCATTCTCCGTTTACGCTAAATCGCCTTCTCGTGAAGTGATCGACATGTCAACCCAGCCTGCCAAATTTGTCCCTATCAAGCAGGCCGTCGCAAGTCCGGACACTTGACAAAATCCGTTGCTCCCAAAGGAGTGTCAAAAGACACCGGCGCCTCAAAATCGCCATGTTCTCATCGAACAAGTCCAGACCTAAACTACATGTTTTGAAGACTTTGCATACTTAAGTATGGGGGGGAGTACCCTAGACTTGTGCCGGCCCTTTGGCCTTCAGCCGCTCCACCACCAGCGGTGGCACCAGCGCCGTCACATCCCCACCCAGCCGAAACACACCCTTGATCAACCGCGAACTCACATACGTGTACTTCTCCGCCGGCATCATGAACAGCGTCTCCAACTCCGGATCCAGCTTGCGATTCATCATCGCCATCTGAAATTCATACTCGTAGTCGCTGATAGCCCGAATCCCCCGCAGCACAGCCTTTGCCCCCTGCTGCCGCGCAAAATCTACCAGCAGCCCATCAAAGGTCGTCACCGACACATTGCCAAACCCCTGCGTCGCCTCGGTGATCATCTCCTCGCGTTCCGGAACGGAAAACAGCGGTGTCCCCTTCTCCGTATTGCGCAGAATCGCCACCACAAGGTGGTCAACAATCTTCGCCCCCCGCGCAATCAAGTCGAGGTGCCCATTTGTCAGCGGGTCAAACGTCCCGGGATAGATCGCCTTTACCGTATGCATCATCAGAAGCATACCTCTTTCAACAACACAGGAAAATCCTCTCGAACCAGAGCCTTCACAGTCCCTGCCAATAATTTCCCCAATCCATGTAGTCTTCCCACCAACCACTCACGTCTTTTCATGTAGAAGAATGGAAGTCGATCCTCTCATCCCGGTCACCGGAGAAACAATGCCCGCTCAAGCCACCATCGCCGGCACGTTCGACACAACGGACCAATCTCCTGCCACCCCATTCGACGACCTCGCAACCGTCATCGCCCTCTACGAGCAGCGCATCTTCCGATTTCTTCTTGCCTCCGTACGTGACCGCGACCTCGCCGAAACTCTCACCCAGGAGACCTTCCTCCGCGCCTGGACCACCCGTGCCAATTTCCGCTCCGACTGCTCCATCGCCACCTGGCTCATGCGGCTCGCCCTCAATCTCGTACGCGACCACACCCGCACCGAACGCTTCCGCTTCTGGAAACGCGCCTCAGCCACTGCCCTCGACGTCTCTGAGGTCTCCGCGCACATTCCCAACCGCGAAAGCTCGCCCGAAGCCCGCCTCATCGCCAGCCAGCAACTGTCTCTCGTCTGGGACGCCGTCGGCCAGCTCTCCGAGCGCCAGCGCAGCGTCTTTCTCCTCCGCTTCGTCGAAGAGCTCGAGCTCTCAGAGATCGCCATCATCACCGGCCTGCCCATCAGCACTGTCAAGAGCCACCTCTACCGCGCTCTCCACGCCGTCCGGGCCAGCCAGAACACTCCCGATAAGAAGGAATCACTATGAGCCCCCATCTCACGCACGAGCAACTCTGCGACTTCGTCCTCGATCTCGCTCCCCATCCTTTGAGCAGCGACTTCGCCGTCCTCCAGCAGCACCTCGCCAACTGCCCGGTCTGCACCGCCGAGTTGACCAGCCTGCGCGACTCCATCTCCCTCTTCCACGATGCGTCGACCGCCTGCGCCCACCAGCAACTGGCCGAGTTCCGCGCGAACAACGTCGCGCTCACGCCGCGCCCTCATGCCTTCTTCCACCCCATCTACTGGGCAACCGCCGCAGCCATGATTGTCGCCGCCGCGCTGCCTCTCACCCTCCACCGTCCCAACCAGCAGCCACCGACTGCGGTCACCACCGTCACCACAGCCGCACCTGCACCTCAGTCCGACGAGGCCCTGCTCGAAGAGATCAACCAGGAAATCTCTGCACCCGTCCCGTCGTCCATGCAACCACTAGCCGACCCTACCAACACCTCCGCTACTGCACAAACCAATACTTCTCCGAGGACAAACTGAACATGCGTTACCCCATCATCACCGCCGCCTGCACCACCGTTCTCCTGGGCAGCACGCTTGCCTTCGCTCAACAACCCGAC
>DATDHL010000617.1:0-9576 GCA_036521575.1 Edaphobacter sp.
CAAATTCCCTAAACATCTGTTGCTCGCTAAAATCATCTCTGAAATGATGCATCGTCACCCCGCACGCTCGTCGCTCCTGCTCTTCTTTCTCACTGCGATACTGTCGTTGTTACCCGTTGAGGCGTCAGCTCAAACCAACACTACTCCCCCATCCAAACCGAGCTCGACTATACCCGCAAATCTCAAAGCGGCAGATGCCGCCTTTCGCGCAGGCTCAGCCGCTTATTTGCAGAACGACCTCCCTACCGCTCACGCTCAGTTCGCAAAGCTTGTACATCTCGCTCCCAACGTAGCGGCCAGCCACACCGCCTTTGGAACAGTCCTGCTCGCCGAAGGCAACGCCCGCGCAGCTGCAGCGGAACTGGAGCAAGCCCACAAACTTGATCCTCACGATACCAACGCAACATTGAACCTCGCCCTCACCTACGCGCAGCTTCACGTCTACACCAAAGCCGTAGCAACGTTCGGATTGTTAGATCCAACGAACCAGACACTCACGCCAGACGCGGCCATCGCCTACGCCACCGCACTATCCGCCACATCGCAACCTGCGGCGGCAGAAAGCCAGCTTGAGAAGGCTCTTAGCACGCTGCCTGATAGCCCAACTCTGCACGACGCGCTCGGAACTGTTCTCGCCCAGCAGGAACACTATGACGATGCGGCATCGCAGTTCCGCCAGGCCATCTCGCTCGATCTCAATCTTGCCTCCGCGCACTACCACCTTGGCTCCGTCTTCCTCGCCGTTCATGACCCCGCCAACGCCGTAACCGAGCTCACCCGGGCAAACACTCTCGCCAAAGACAACATCGACTACACTCTGCAACTTGGCCGCGCCCTCCGCGCAGCGAATGAAGACGCGCAATCCACCACAGTTCTTCGCCACGCACTTCAACTTGAACCCACAAGCATAGACGCCAAATATGAGCTTGCCCTTACCCTTCAAGCCAGCGGAAACGCCCGCGATGCCTTACCCCTCTTCGAGCAGGTCGCCGCCGCCCGTTCGCAAGACTCCGCCGCGCTCACCAATCTCGCCCTCGATCTCGTGCAGCTAGGTAACGCCAAGCGCGCAATTCCCCTCTATCTTACCGCGCTCAAACTCACGCCCCACAGCGGAACACTCCGCGAAGACCTCGGAGTCGCCTATCTCCAGCAAGCAGATCTGGATCACGCCATCGAACAATTCCGCGCTGGCCTCGCAGTCGAGCCCGACAATCCCCAACTCCACTACGATCTCGGCCTCGCCTTCAAGTTGAAGGACAACATACCCGCTGCAGTTCAGGAGTTCGAGCGGGCAGCCAAGCTCGATCCCGCTCTCCCTGATCCCCCCTACACTCTCGGCGTTTTGTACATGCAGCTCGGCCGCTTCTCCGAATCCCAGGCAGAACTCGAGAAAGCCACCACCCTCAGTCCAGATCACGGCGATGCGTGGGCCATGCTCGGCAACGTCTACAAACAGAACGACGAGCCCGAAAAAGCTATAGCTGCACTAGGCCGCGCGATCGAGCTGCTGCCCGACCAGCCGAGCCCTCACATCACTCTCGCAGCTATCCTCATCCGTCAGGGCGACACCGCAGGCGCGGCAGCCGAACGCAAGAAAGCCGCCGACCTCAGCCGCGTCGCAGTCAGCCGTCAGCGCGCAAACTTTGCTCTCGACAGCGGACGCCTCCTGCTCCAACGCGGCCAGCTTGCCGAAGCCACCACGCAGCTCCAGGCAGCCGTCGCCGCCGACCCCAACTACGCCGAGGCTCACGCCGCCCTCGCCGATGCATTCGCGCTGCAAGGCCGGACCGCCGACGCCGCCCTTGAACGTCAACAGGCTCAAAAGCTCGCGCAAGCCCAGTCCATCTCCGGAAACAACTCTCCTTCACACCAATAAAGCGCCTCATTGCATGCTCGCCAACCCCTTCTCTATACTCACTGCTGTCAGAGGTCTGCAAGCAGCAGTCGATTGCTATAGTATTCTCGGCCCACGGAGGGGGAGCGTCCATTTGACCTGGTCTCGTCGCACATTCCTCACCTCTCTCTCCTGCACTTCTCTCGTTCTTTCCCTCGACGACGTGCTCGCCCTGGCATCTCCGCAAAGCACGCAGCAACCAACTCCACAGCTCGGGTCCCGCCCTACCTACGACGCCAAGCCCCGTCCAGCGCCGAAAGGCCCTCCGTCCCCCGTCGCCGGCACGCCTCTCGACATCAGTTTCATCGACGTAGCCCGTCAGTCCGGCCTCAACGCCAAAACGATCTATGGCGGTGAACACAAGAACAGATACCTCCTCGAAACCACAGGCTGCGGTGTAGCTTTCTTCGACTACGACCACGACGACTGGGTCGACATCTTCCTCGTCAACGGCTCCCATATCGAAGGATTTCCCAAGGGCCAGGAACCAGTCTCGCACCTCTTCAAGAACAACCGAGACGGCACCTTCACCGACGTCACCGCCAAAGCCGGCCTCGCACACAGCGGCTGGGGACAGGGCTGCTGCGTTGGCGACTACAACAACGACGGCTGGAACGATCTCTTCGTCAGTTACTACGGCCAAAACGTCCTATACCGTAACAACGGCGACGGCACTTTCACCGACGTCACCGCCAAAGCCGGTCTCATCCAACCCAAAACCCGCTGGAACTCGGGCTGTGCCTTCCTCGACTACGACCGCGACGGCCTTCTCGACCTCTTCGTCGCCAACTACATCGACTTCGACATCAAGACCGCACCGCTCCCCGAAGCTGCGGGCTGTGCCTACAAAGGCATCCAGGTAGCCTGCGGTCCCCCCGGCCTGCAAGGTGGCAAAAACATCCTCTACCACAACAATGGAGACGGCACCTTCACTGACGTCTCCCAAAAGAGCGGCATGTGGGACACCATCGGCACGTACGCCCTTTCAGTGGCCGTCGCCGACCTCGACGACGATGGCTGGCCCGACATCTATGTCGCCAACGACTCCACCGCTGCAACGTTCTATCAAAATCAGAAGGATGGCACCTTCAAAGATGTCGCTATCGAGTCCGGCATCGCCTACTCCCCCGACGGCAAACCCCAGGCAGGCATGGGAGTCTCCATCGGCGACTTCAACCGCGATGGCCTTCTCGACATCGTCAAGACCAACTTCGCCGGCGACACCGACTCCCTATACCTCAACCTCGGCAGCGGCAACTTCGACGATCACACCTATCTCTCCGGCCTCGGCGTCAACACCCGCTTCCTCGGTTGGGGCGTAGGTTTCTTCGACATGGACAACGACGGCTGGCTCGACATCCTCATGTCCAATGGCCACGTCTATCCCGAGGTCGAAGGCACCAGCGTCGACGCTCCCTACGCCCAGCACAAGTACCTCTATCGCAACCTCCGCAACGGCCAGTTCGAAGAGGTCACCGCGCAAGCCGGCCTCGGCATCACCACTGCGGCACCTGCCCGAGGCACCGCCTTCGGAGACTTCGACAACGACGGCGATCTCGATGTAGTCGTCAACTGCGTCAACAGCCTTCCGCAACTTCTTCGTTGCGATTCCACCGCTGATGCAGGGCCAACCCGCAACTGGATCAAGATCCGCACCGTCGGTACAAAGTCCAATCGCACCGGCATAGGCTCCCGAATATCCGTTACCACGCAAACCTCTCCCGATACCAAACCCTTCGTGCAGATCGATGAGGTTCGCAGCGGCGGCAGCTACTTCTCTCAGAACGACCTCCGCCTCCACTTCGGCCTCGACCGCGCCACCAAGGCCGACATCGAAATCCGCTGGCCCTCGGGCGCCATCGACAAGCTCCCTGCCCTCGCCGTCAATCACCTCTACGTTATTCAAGAAGGCGGCAAGCTCCTCAAGACCGTCGCCATGGGCTCCCAGCAAACATCGAGCAAAGGCTAGCCATGCGCGCCGTCACGCTGCTCTTGCTTCTCCTCATATCGCACGCCTTCGCCCAGCAACCCTACCCACCCACAACCGATCATCCATCTCCCGCATGGTTCGTAGACGTAGCTTCCAAAGCAAGCATCACTGTCCGCAACGTCAATGGCAGCGTCGACTCCAAGCGCTACATCATCGAAGCCACAGGCTCAGGCGTAGCTATCATCGACTACGACAATGACGGCTGGCCCGACATCTTCTTCGTCAACGGAACCACCCTCCCTAACGACCCAGTCAATCCAAAAGAAAAACCAACCAGCCACCTCTTCCACAACAATCGCGACGGCACCTTCACCGACGTCACTGCACGCGCCGGATTAGTCTCCACCGGCTGGGGCCAAGGAGCCTGCGTCGGCGACTACGACAACGATGGCTTCGATGATCTCTACGTCACCGGCTACGGCAAGAACCGTCTCTTCCACAACCAGGGCAACGGGACCTTCAAAGAGGCAGCCGAACAAGCCGGAGTCGCCGGCACCGGTAAAGAGTGGGGCACCGGCTGTGCCTTTGTCGACTACGACCGCGACGGAAAACTCGATCTCGTCGTCGCCAACTACGTCCACTTCGATCTGGCGACAACTCCCAAGCCCGGTGCCGGCCTCAGCTGCATGTGGAAGGGCGTCCCCGTCATGTGCGGTCCGCGCGGCCTTCTCAGCGCACCCAACGTGATTTATCACAACCTCGGCGGCAAATTTGAAGATGTCAGTAAAACCAGCGGCTTCGAGCGCACCAACGGTCACTACTGCTTCTCCGTCACCACGCTCGACTACAACGACGACGGCTGGCCCGATATCTACGTCGCCTGCGACTCCACCCCCTCGATCCTCTATCGCAACAACCACGACGGCACCTTTACCGACGTCGCCGCCGACTCCGGCGTAGCCTACAACGAAGACGGCCGCGAGCAGGCCGGCATGGGCTCCGCCTCAGCCGACTACGATGGCGACGGACACATCGACATCTTCAAAACCAATTTCTCTGACGACACCTCCACCCTCTACCACTCCAACGGCGACGGCACCTTCACCGACGAGACCCACGCCGCAGGTCTCGCCATCAACACCGACGCCCTCGGCTGGGGCACCATGTTCGCCGACGTCGACAACGACGGCTGGCCCGACCTCCTCGTCGTCAACGGTCACGTCTACCCCGAGGTCGACTCCGCCAAGCTGGGCTCCTTCTATCGCGAACCCCGCTTCCTCTACTACAACCTCGGTAGCACCCGGGGCACAGGACCAGTCAAGTTCAAGGACATCAGCAAAACCTCCGGCCCCGCCCTGGCCGACCCTCGCTCCAGCCGCGGCATCGCCACCGCCGACCTCTTCAACGATGGCCGCATCGAAGCCGTCATTAACAACCTCAGTGACGACCCCATGCTTCTCGTCAACCTCGCCAAAAACCAGAACCATTGGCTAGGCCTGCACCTCATCGGCACCACCTCCAACCGCGACGCCATCGGCGCCCGCGTCACCCTCCACGGCCCCACCCATCTCTGGGTCGATGAGGTTCGCAGCGGCTCCAGCTATAACTCCTCAAGTGACCTCCGCCTCCACTTCGGCCTCGGCACCGAGACACACCTCACAGATATAGAGGTTCGTTGGCCCAACGGGAACATAGAACTCTTCGTTCCTCCCGCCACACCCGACCGTATTCTCGATCTGACCGAAGGCAAGAGCCATTCGTTGCCTTCGAAGAATTTTTCTACACAGTAGAAACCGAAACAGCAGTGAGATATTGGATCAGCACAAGACGTCTGCAGGTAGAATTCGGCTCAATATTTGCAGTTTAGTACTGGAAGGTTCAAGGCCTATTTGAACTGCCCCCCTAAATGCAAGTTACGATAAAGACGACAACCTTGAGCGTTCGTCGAAGCTTCAGGCTGTCTTAATCAAAGGCTGCGACACTTGCCTTAGGGTTACAACCGATGCGTGTCCTTTTAGTCGAAGATGAGCAACGTCTAGCCGCAAATATCATGGCTGCGTTTCGTGAGGTGGGCCTGGTTGTCGATCACGCCTCGGACGGCAATACTGGATCTCATCTGGCCGATCAGGGCATTTATGACGTAATCGTGCTCGATCTAATGTTGCCGGGTAAGAGCGGACAGAGAGTCCTTCATGATCTAAGGCAGCGATCAATTCATTCGCCAGTTTTGATTCTGACAGCTTTGGACGGTAAAGAATCTATTATTCAGCTCCTTAACGATGGCGCTGACGATTACCTGAGCAAGCCCTTCGACCTAGGGGAATTACTCGCTAGAGTGAAGGCTCTTATTCGGAGGGGAAAAGGTGCATCGACATCAGTTCTGACAATGTCAGACGTGGTCCTCGACACGGTGCATCAAACGGTTACACGCAAAGGTGAAGCAATCGAGCTGTCGCCCACTGAATATCGCATTCTTGAATACTTAATTCACCGTCCACTTGCGGTTGTGTCGAAGCGGGAGATGCTTGAGCACCTGTACGATTTCTCCTGGGAACACCACTCCAATGTCATCGAAGTGCACATATCCAATTTGCGCAGGAAATTGAATGTTCCCGGGGCGGAGCCGCTCATCGAAACCCTACGCCATCGTGGGTACCGGCTTACCTCCAGTGACCCCGCATGATATCTCGATCCGTCTCCATTACAAGGCGCCTTGTCGTCGCAGTTCTCATTCTCGAGATCCTCGCTGCCCTTGCGCTCATCGTGGCCATTACTCTTCATGAGCGTCATATTCAATTGAAGGCATTCGACGCCACCCTGATTGGCAGTGCGGAATCACTGATGGGAGCTGTTCAGGATGCTGAGGACGAAGGGGATAATGTTTTGCTAGATCTGCGCGGGGTCCACATAAATAATGGTTCCGTTTATAAGGTCGTGGATGAACGGGGTCGAGTCCTCGGATCCGCTGGGGAATTCGCTCAACTGCCTCCATCAATTTCGGACTCGCCAGGATTTCATGACGTCAAGATATCTCGACGTCATTATCGTTTTTTTGTTCTTCACGGATTGCGAATTATTGATCCCGGGAATTCAAAGGGGGGAGTTAGGCACAATATCAGCATTGTCTATGGAATGCGTGTTGGGCGGGTCTGGCATGAAGTGATCGAGGCCATTCGCTTTTTTGCGATCGCGACTACGCTCCTTCTGGCGGTCACGGCGATTTTCATGGTGCTGTCTATACGAAAATCTCTGTCGCCTATACATGAACTTGCCCATGAAACAGACCAGATTGGGGATCACAATTGGCACTTCATCGCGCCAGCCAGCGCCGAAGAAACTGTAGAACTTCGTCCCCTTGCCAGGGCGTTGGAAGCGGCTTTGACGCGTGTGCAGCTTTCATTTGGTCAGCAGAAACGATTTACCAGGGATGCAGCTCACGAGCTAAAGACTGACGTAGCGATCGTCAAGTCTTCGCTGCAGCTTCTTTCTATGCGTAAAAGAACGGCCGACGAGTACAGTGCGGGATTGGCCCTGAGCTTGGAAGACTTCACTCGCCTGGAGTCAACAGTAGAAAAGCTGCTAAATTTAGCGCGGCTTGAACAGTCTCACGATGCCGGCCGATTGAGTGCAGCTCAACACTCTTGCTCCCTCAAGTATGCCGTTGAGGAGGCTATTCAACAGAGCAAGCCTTTGGCACAACTGAAAATGATCGAGGTCACGGCAAATATCGAGGGTGAAGCTTCTGTGTCTTTAGAAGCCCGAGATTCCCTTCTCCTCTGCTCGAATATTTTGGTGAATGCCCTGCAGCATAGTCAGGAACAAGGAAGAGTATGCGTAACCGTCGCCGCTCTTAATGAGAGCGCTGTTCTGACGGTCCAGGATTGGGGAGAAGGAATATCGGAGGAAGACCGTCCACATCTTTTTGATCCCTTCTATCGTGGGGATGTTTCGCGGAGCCGGAAAAGTGGTGGTACCGGACTTGGACTCTCGATCTGCAAAGCGATATGTGATCGGGCGGGCGGTACCATCGAAATATCCAACCACCCAGCGGGAGGAGCCGTGGTAGTTGTAACTCTGCCGCTCGCCATCTGATCTCTCTCTGATGTCTTTCAGCGTAGATTAATGCGGGATAAATACACTCCAATAGCCGGCAATTCTCGCCGAGTTTCTATCAGGAGTTCCCTATGCGCCCTTATCAAGGAGTGGTCGTCGCGACCCTCCTCTCCTTTGCAGCGGTAGCCGTTGCACAGAACTATCACGTTTCTGATCAGTGGAAGTTAGGCGGTCAGGGAGGCTGGGACTACTTGGTAAGCGACGATGCCGCCCACCGGCTTTATATTACGCACAACTCACGCGTCGAAGTTGTGGACAGTAATACTGGAAAGCCTATTGGGGCTGTTACTGGCCTCAAAAGCACACACGGCGTTTCCCTCAATCCCGACGGAAAGACTGGATACATCACCGACGGAGCTGGAAACGCTATCGTCGTCTTCGATAGGGCGAGTCTCTCCATCAAAGCCACTGTCCCCGCTGGCACAAATCCCGACGGTATTACTTTCGAACCAACTACGAAGACAGTCTGGGCATTTAATGGCCGCAGCAATAACGTCTCTGTTCTCGATACAGCCTCAAATGGCATCATCGCCACGGTGCCTCTACCGGGCAAGCCTGAGTTTCCTCAGGTTGATGGACACGGGGCGATCTTCGTAAATATCGAAGACAAGAATGCCATCGTAAAACTTGATGCGGCAACTCAAAAGGTCGTTGCCACTTGGCCGCTGACGGGTTGCGATTCACCCTCTGGTATGGCGATTGATCATACCCACCATCGTCTTTTTTCCGTCTGCGATGGCGGCAAAATGGCGATCGTCGATTACACGTCTGGTCAATTGTTGGGATTAGCTTCGATTGGAGATTCCCCTGACGCTGCTGGCTTCGATCCGAAAAACGGACTCGCATTTTCTTCGAATGGAGGAAATGCAACGTTGAGCATTATCGACACGACGAAGGCCGGCTTTCCCACAGTTCAAACAGTGAAAACAGCTAAAGGAGCCCGAACAATGGCATTCGACGCTTCGACAGGACGCGTCTATCTGGTGACCGCAGAGTTCGGGGCTCCACTGGCGACGGCTCCGCATGCGCGCCCCAGCGTTGTTCCCGGCACTTTTGAGATCCTCGTCGTCGAAAAATAGAACTTAGTGTAATTGTTTTAGCCCGCGACGAAGGTCGCGGGCTTTTTTGCTTCTTCGGAGTGGGATCGCGTCAGCAGATAGTACACCACCGGGGTGACGATCAAACTGAGTACCATCGAGATCACAAGGCCGCCGACCACCGCAATTGCGAGTGGCTGCAACATCTGCGAACCAGAACCTAGAGCAAAGGCCAACGGCAACATGCCACAGATTGCAGCAGTCGCTGTCATTAGAATCGGACGAAGGCGACGTTGGGCAGCATGCATCATTGCTTCTTGAGCAGAGACTCCGTCCCGACGATATCGCTCATCAGCATCCAGCAACAGAATTCCATTTTTCGCGACGATTCCGATCACCATGATGAGGCCCATGAACGAAGCCACATTGAAAGTAGTACCGGTCAACATAAGGGCGAAGACAACGCCGGCAATTGAGAGCACAGATGAGGTCAGGATCGCCGTGGGCGCGGAAAGGTTGCGGAACTCCACGAGTAGAACGCCAAATACCAACGCAAGCGAAAGCAGAAGCACGCGCACAAGTTCATGAAACGATTGTTGCTG
>DATDHL010000618.1:0-3700 GCA_036521575.1 Edaphobacter sp.
GACCGACCGCTATATTGCATGGCCAGCGCAGGCCTGCGCTTACAAGCTCGGCCAGCTCAAGATCCTCGAACTCCGCGAACGCGCTAAAAAAGAACTCGGTCCTAAATTCGACATACGCACCTTTAACGACGAGATTCTGAGCGGTGGGGCGCTGCCGCTCGATATGCTCGACGCTCGTACGAACGGCTGGATTCAAGCGCAGAAGTCTGCGAAGGTAGTGGTCGCGAATAACTGAGCTTGTGCTGGTGATTTTCGGGGCGGGAGGATTGGCAGGGACGGGAGCGGCAGTCGTATGATGGAGGCTCGTTTCTCTGGTAGTTGGTAGTCTTCCGGTGCGCAGGTGGATGGGCCAGGCATTGCGCGGAGTGCCGAATGCAACGTTTTGCCGCTAAGCCGAATCTGCAAGTACCAAGGCAGAAGAGCAGTGCTGCGACTCGGTTTGCAGGGACTCGGTCTTCGATGAAGAGTGGGGGGCAGTCTGGCGGTGGTGCACGGGCCTTGCCGGAGAGATTTAGCGAGATACCGGCTCGGATTGCTGGACGGCGTGAGGAGATTGCGGGTGGTGCTCCTCTGGAGGCTGGGGTACGGGCGCGGTATGAGTCTGGGTTAGGGCGAAGTCTGGCGGATGTACGAGTGCATACAAATGGACAGGCTGCAGAGGCGGCGCGGTCTGTGAATGCGGATGCTTATACGGTGGGCCGCGATGTCGTGTTTGGCGAGGGGCGGTATCGGCCGGGGACGGCAGTGGGGGAGCGGCTGCTGGCGCATGAACTGGCTCACGTGGCGCAGCAAGGTTCGAGTGCGCGCGGGGCCGCGACGCGTGAGATGAGCCGCCCGGGGGATGCTGCCGAGAGGGCTGCGGATCGGGCTGCGGATTTGCTGGTGGCGGGACGGCGAGCGGATGTTGCTCCCGAGCCGGTGGGGATTCAACGACAAACAACGGATACGAAACCTCCGGTGGTGGTTACGACCGGACCGGGGTTGGGTGCGGCGGGACCGACTACGACCGGGCCTACCGTGGGGAGTACCGGACCAGGAGCCGACGATGTGGTCTTGATCCGCGACTGGCTGGAGAAACACCAGTTTGCGCAGCCGACGGAACAGCCGAAGGAGGGGGAGAAGCACGTTCTGTTGAACGGGGAGGATATGACGGTGTCGGCGGCGGCGCAGTTGGGGGCGTCGGCACTTCAGAAGCCGGCGGAGACGGTGCGGTCGATCATCATGGCGCAACTGACCCCGCCGAGCCCTGTGAGCGCGGGTGTAGCTACGTGGGTGGGGCCACGCAATCAGGTTCCCGGTCTCAAGTTGATGCCGCAGACCTGGGAGGACAACCTTGCGATCCGGAAGGCGAATGACCTGACCACGGTAGACGAGTGGTTAGAGAAGCATGGGTTCACAGCCCCGGAGGTGCGTGATCCGACAGGCGATAAGGTGGTCGTCGATGGGGAGGACACGACCGTTGAGAAGGTGGCAGACCGAGTGATGGTGGCTCTGGGGCCGTATCCAGCGATCAAGAGGCCGGAGGTGCTCACGCATCTGCGGCAGAGGTATGTAGTTACGCGTGGCGGCCATACGACGCAGGTTGTGTTCGGCTACACCCTGACACCGCAGGCCCTGCAAGCTTCGACTGCTTCGGGTTCGCCGCAGACGCAGCATCAGTTTTCGTTCCAGATTACGCGGCAGCCTCATGAGAACGACGCATCAGGATTCGAGACGTCCCTTCAGGGAAGCGTTACGTTCGATGGCAGCTGGAACATCCTGAATGTGCAGGGCACGGCGCAGGAGGCGATCGTCAAGCCGCTACTGCGGGGCTGGATTCAGGTGAGCGGGCTGGCGCAGCTGACTGCGTCGGAGAATTGGGACAGGACGATATCGGGAACGGCTACGAGCACATGGGGAGTTCAGGCGGCGGTTGGCGGGCAGGTGCTGGTTACGCCTAACTTTAGGGGCGGGCCGCTGGACTTTCTGAATGGCCATCTGCAGGTTGGGGTGCAGGTGCTGGGAACGGCGGGTGTTTCGGGGTCGACATCCGGTGTCACGTTTGGGGCGACCGGGGGAGCTGTGATCAATATTCCGTTTTCGTTTGGTGGAGGCGGCTGAGGTAGGAGGCAGGATAGGAAAATGGGAAGCGTCGTATCCTAATTCGGAAAGGTCCGATGGAGCATATATGGCCGAATGGGTTCGGATAGGGTGGCTCAGGATACAGGCGAGGATACTCCGGTGGCTTGATGCGCTGGCGGAACGGCGTAGTCGAGGAGTGCAGAAACCTCGGAATCTGGTGACGGGAGAACGTGGAGAGCGGGAGACGCTGTTTCATCTGCGGAAGATCGGGTATACGGTGGTGGCGCAGCGGTGGACGAGCGGGAAGCTGCGGGGTGATGTGGATCTGATCGGGTGGGATGGGGAGTGGCTCTGCTTTGTCGAGGTGAAGACACGAACAGGGCGAGATGCGGCTGCGGCGGAGGTTGCCGTGGATCACGACAAACAGAAGATGCTGCGAAGGATGGCGCGGGCGTATCTGTGGGGATTTCCTAAGGAGTTGCAGGAGAAGGTGCCGGTACGGTTCGATGTTGTGTCGGTATACTTGCAGGAATCGGGGGCTGAGTTTGAGGTATACAAGGGGGCGTTCGGATGGGCGTGACGTATACGCAGGGAACGGATCCGCTGTGGCTTGAGCCGGTGGAGTTGAGTGAGAGGTTGGCGAAGGTAGTTCGCGGGGCCATGCCGTGGCTTGCAACGCTGTCAGAGGAGGACGCAGGGCAATCGGAGAGCGAGGGTCAGTGGTCAGCGAAGCAGGTGGTGGGGCACCTGACGGATTCGGCGGTGAATAATCTGGGGCGCATTGTGCGAATGCAGCGCGATCCGGATCAATATCTGCCGGGATACGACCAGATGGAGTGGGTGCGGGCGCAGCACTATGCCGAACGCGACTGGGCCGAGGTGCTGGGGCTGTGGTTCGCGCTGAATGAGCATCTTGTGTGGACGATCGCTCATCTGGGCAAGAGCAGCCTGGCGCATCGTGGCGAGGTTGCAGGATCGCCGATTACGCTTGGATTTCTGATTGAAGATTACGCTGCGCATATGCAGCATCACCTGCGGGCGATGAAGGGGTGGGTGGAGCCGGGGATGGGCTGAGGGCCGGTATCCGCGTGAAGCGAAAACTGCGTCTAATATGGTTCGAGAGTTTGAGGGATAAGCGATGACTTTGTTGAATGCGCCGGATTATGACAGGCGCAAGGAAAACACGAAGCGCAACCTGCTGATTGGCGCAGGGGTGCTGGTGCTGCTGACGGCGGTGATTGGAGTCGGAGGGTTTCTGCTGGGGCACGGATGGTTCTTCTCGACGCTGCCTGCGGAACACCGCGTAGACCAGTTCCTGACGGCGCTCGAGGCAAAAGACTACGACAAGGCGTACGCGATCTGGATGAACGACCCGGACTGGAAGCAGCATCCGCAGAAGTATGACTACACACTGAAGCGGTTCACGGAGGATTGGACGACGGAGAGTGACTGGGGGCCGATCAAGTCGCACCATGTCGATATCTCGAAGCGGACCGGGACGGGCGTGATTGTGGCGGCGCGGGTGAACGATAGCCCGAAGAAGCTGTTCATGTGGTATGAGAAGTCGAACGGTACGCTGACGTATCCGGCTCCTTTCAATCTGGAGTATTAGGCCGCGAGGTCTGGACTAAGACGCTGG
>DATDHL010000619.1:0-4035 GCA_036521575.1 Edaphobacter sp.
TGTCGCGGCTGGAGTATCGGCGGGATTGGAGCAATGTGCCGTTCTTTTTGACGAATAAGGTTGGGGTCCTTTCGGCGAATCAGGACACGCTTACGGTGGGGTTGGTTTGGTGGTATGGAGGGAAGCAGGGTAGCTGGTAGGGCTGGATCGACTGCAGTAGTTGGGCGTCATAGGGGATTCATAGAGATAAGGTAGTTTGTTATCAGGAGACTATCTATGCCGCTTACAACTGATGAGAAGGTTCTTGCTCTGAGTGAGGAGTTGCTGAAGCAGTTCGAAGGAATGTTTGGGCCGCATCCAGGGTTTCGGCCTGTGCATGCCAAGGGCGCTTTGGTGACAGGAACGTTTACCCCCTCCAGCGAGGCAGCAGGGCTGACGCGAGCGGATCATGCGACTCGTCCATCTACGCCAGTGACCGTGAGGTTTTCGAATTTTACCGGGATACCGCTGATCCCGGATAACGATGAGAATGCGGACCCGCGTGGCCTGGCTGTGCGGTTCCATCTTGCCGAGCATGAGCATACCGATATCGTCGCGCACTCTGCAAATGGGTTTCCGGCGACGACGGGGGAGGAGTTTCTGGAGTTTCTGCGGGGCGTAGCGCAGCCTGATAAGGCGAAGGTGATGGAGTTTGTCGGCAGTCATCCGAAGGCGCTGGCGTTTGTGCAGTTGATTGGGACGTTTCCTTCGAGCTTTGCTCGGGACAGCTATTTCGCTTTGACGGCGATGAAGTTCACGAACAAGGATGGCGTGAGCCGGTTCGGGCGCTACACGTTCGTCCCCGAAGCAGGGGTGGAGCATTTGGATGCCGCTACTGCTAAGGCGAAGAGCGCAAGCTATCTGTTCGATGATCTGGCGGAGAGGGTTGCTAAGGGGCCGATCAAGTTCAAAATTATGGTGCAGGTAGCCGAAGATGGCGATGACGTGAACGATGCGACGGTTCATTGGCCAGCGGAGCGCAAGATGGTTGAACTGGGTACGCTGACACTGACGGATCGTGTTGCTGATGATGCTCATGCACAGAAGACCATCATCTTCGATCCGATTCCTCGGCTGGATGGGATTGAGCCTTCGGATGATCCGCTTCTGGAGTTGCGGGCGGCGTCTTATTTGATTAGTGGTCGAAGGCGGCGAGCTGCTCCTGCGCAGTGAAGACACAGTTGAACCCGAGGCAGTTTCGGTAGAGAAGCGGGTTTCTCCGCTGCGCGGCTCACGGTGAGACTGTGAGCCGCTTCGGTCGAAATGACAGATTTTGGGTTGGGGAAAAGAGAGAAACGGGCAACAGCAAAGGCAAAGCAGGTCCCCTTCGGGGATGACAACCAAGTAACGACAACGACAGAAGCAGATCCCTACGGATGACAACAAGAAAAGCATCAACAACGACATCAACAACGACATCAACAACGACAACGACAGAAGCAGATCCTCTTCGCGGATGACAACAAGAAAAGCATCAACAACATCAATGCAGCGACAAGAGCAAAAGGGTCGTCCGATTGGACGACCCTTTTTGGTGGTGTGACGTTCTGGTTAGGCTTTTACTTCCCAGCCCTTTTCGTAGGTGCGGCCCCAGTGCTTCATGGCTTCGGGGTCGTTGAGGACGTGGCCGGTTTTGGGGTCGATGGTTAGTTCATGGTTGGTGAAGTAGGCGATGTTGGAGAGCTGCAGCATCGTTACGCTGATGTTGGCGACGGGGATGGGGGAGTTCAGCTTTTCGCCGCGACGGATGCCGTTGATGAAGTTGAGGAAGTGGGAGTCGGTCATGGAGTCGCGGCCGACGGTGTCGGTGCTTGAGGTCTGGGAGCCGGTTTTGAACTCGTCGGTCTTCTTGCCGTTCCAGTCGTAGAGCTCATAGCCGTCGCGGTCGATGAGGAGGGAGCCTTTGGTGCCGAGGATGGAGGAACCGCGCTCGCGGTCGTAGATCTTCATGCCCTGGCAGCAACGGCCTTCCCAGCTGATCATCTTGCCGGGGTACTCGAAGCTGGTGTTGAGGGTGTCGTAGAACTGCCAGTCGTCCTTGAAGTTGTAGCGGCCACCGGAGGCGGTGACGCGGGTTGGGTAATCGACGCCGAGGGCCCAGCGGCAGACATCTACTTCGTGGGTCCCGTTGTTGAGGGTCTCGCCGGTGCCGTAGCGGGTGAGCCAGTGCCAGTTGTAGGGGTGGACGTTGTCGACGTACTCGGTACGCGGGGCGGGGCCTTGCCAGAGATCCCAGTTGAGGGTGGAGGGTACGGCGGCGGGCTTGCCGGTGCCCATGGACTTGCGCTTGTTCACATACCAAGCCTTGGCGTAGTAGGGCTCGCCGATGAGGCCGTCGTGGACCTGTTGGATGATCTTGATGGTGTAGTCGGAGGAGCGCTGCTGGTCGCCGACCTGGACTTGCTTGCCGTACTTTTTCTGGGCTTCGATGAGGAGCTCGCCCTCGCGGGGGTTGTGGCTGGAGGGCTTTTCGACGTAGACGTGCTTGCCGGCCTGGAGGCCGAGGATGGCCATGGGGGCGTGCCAGTGGTCGGGCAGAGCGACGGTGATGGCATCGACGTCTTTGGAGGCGAGTATCTTGCGGTAGTCGCCGTCGGCTGTGGGAGCGTAGCCTAGCTCCTTCTCGGCCCTGCCGGAGAATTTGGCGAGGATGGTGGAGTCGACATCGCATACGTGGGTGACGCGGGCGGCCCCGGCGTTGTTCTTGAGGGCGGAGAGATGGGCATAGCCGCGACCGTTTAGGCCGAGGATAGCGAAGTTGACGCGGTCGTTGGCGCCGATAATCTGGGCGTAGCTTTTTGCGGTGGAACTGATGGCTGCGCCAGCGGCAGTTGCGGCGAGGCCGTCGAGAAATTCACGTCGAGAGATCATTGTTGCTCCTTAGTCCTGTGGCCTGTGGGTGGCTGGTATTTAGACGGTATCCCTTATACATGCGTTTTAGTTGCATGTTCAAACGAAAAACAGATTCTGCACGCACAACGATGCTGGCGTGCGGTTTGAGAGGGGTATCAATCGTCGCTGCGCTGTAAAAGCAATTACTTAGGGCAGCCGAGGTTTCTTGCCTGGGCTTCGAGCTGCGCGATGGCCTGGAGAATCTTCCTGCGTTCGATCGGGTCTTTCTCTGTCTTCAGATCACTCTGGAAGTCGGCGATGTCGGATTTAATGACGGCACATTGTGCACTTACATCCTTGTTCACCGAGACGGTGAAGCCACCGGTGATGGCTGCTTTATTGGTGATGGCGATGCCCTCGGCCGGGTTTGAGTAGTGTTGTCCGACGGTTAGTGTGGCGCGCAGAAAGACCGTTGTGGTTGCGAAGACCTCATAGACGATGACGGCCTCCTGGGGGATACCCTGGTTCGGACCGTTCCCGCGTTCATATTGATCGCATCGGGTGCGAGCTTCGGCCATGAAGTAGCTTGTGCCGGTGTTGGAGCGAATCTCGATGGCCGTGGCGCGATCGGGAGGGGGAGGCTGGTGCAGTCCGATGGCCTGGAGGTTGATTGTGGACGCGCCTCCACGGATCAGGACGATAGTTCCATTTCGCAGCCAACCCATTGACTGCTTGGTGTGAGCGGAGGCGTGGACGCTGGCAAATGCGTCCGCCATGACGTCGAAGGCTCCGAGATTGGGATTGACCTTGTATAGGTCGGCATATTGCGTGGTCATGTGAAGGGTTTCCATTCCCCACACGCCTACTAACTGGCGAAATATGAAATTGGGATCGTCATAGAGGCCTACACGAGCCCAGGCGGTGATTCCATTGACGGGAGGAAGGTTCCAGAAGGCGAAGGGACCGCGGTTTGGACCGGTGCTATGGGGAAGCACTGCGAGGAGATGGGTGTAGCCGTGACCGGCGGGAAGGGAGTTCATGGCCGGAATGTTGATCTCATCGGTGTCGGACGAGACCGTGGGAAAGAGGTCTCCGGCGATGTTTGCCTGCCCGTAGGAGAGGGCCTGAATGAAGTTTTGCAGGGAGCGATCGAGTCCGGTGGCTGGGTCCGGATCGTAGTAGACCCTACTTCTGATTTGATACGACCAGTCCGGAGGAGGGGGC
>DATDHL010000620.1:0-6128 GCA_036521575.1 Edaphobacter sp.
TCTCTATCTCTGGCCATTCGGCAACGGAGCCATGCCCTGCATCACCATGGCCGGAGTCGTCACATCTGTCATCTTCCTCGGCGCTCACCGCTGGCCTTCACTCCGCCAGAGAATCCTTCTAGGGCTAGCCTTCGCCTCATCAACGCTCGCAGCAGGATGGCTCCTCACCCCGCTAGGCATCTCCAAAATCAGAGCCACGCCTTCCTGGTGCCTCTACAGCATCGGAGCCGCAGTTTTACTCTTCACAGCGCTCTATTGGCTCTGCGACGTGAAGCAGAAAACCGCATGGGCCTCTTTCGCTCGCCCCGCAGGCTCAAACACCTTACTGACATACCTGCTGCCGGACTTTTACTACTTCATCCTCGCCCTGGCAGGCGTCTCGTACTTCGAAACGCACTTCAACTTCGGATGGCCCGGAGCCCTACGATCGGCTCTCTTCACAGCAAGTATCCTCGCTATAGCCGCCGTCCTTACCCGGTTGAAGGTTCGGCTGCAACTTTAGGAATACCCCAGAACCCAGCTAAGCTGTAGAAGACCCGATGCAGAACTACTTCAACTACTTCACCGAGATCGAAGAACGCTTCCAGCAACGCCGAGGCTCCCTCCTGATGCTCTCCACCCTCGACTGGGCGCTCATTGAAACCTGGAAGGAAGCCGGAATCCCCCTCGAAGCCATCCTCCGAGGCATCGACACCGCCTTCGACAAGCACGACGCCAAGGCCCTCCGCTCTCCAGCCAGAACCCGCAAGGTCAACGGTCTCGCCTGGTGCGCACAAAGCGTCATGGAAGCCGTAGAACAGGCCAACGAAGCAGCCATCGGAGCCAGACCCTCCGAGGGCACTCCAGACAGCGGCTTCGAATCAGATCACGTAGCCCGCTTCCTCGAAGCGAACGCAGCTTCCGTCGAAAGCACAAACCTCCAACCGCCAGCCGACACAACCGCAGCAGAAGTCACAGCACGCTTGAAAACCCTCGCAGCAGAACTGCGAAGCCAGCCAGCGCACTCTCTCGAAGAACTAGACCGAACCCTCAGCGTCCTCGAAGAAAAACTCTTCGCCGCCCTACTCACCGCAACCCCCGAAGACCAGCTCGTAGCCCTCCGCGAACAGGCAGCCCGCGAGCTTGCCCCCTATCGCGGCAAGATGCAGGCCGTCCAGATCAAACAAGTCCAGCAGCAGTTCCTGCAAAAGCGTCTCCTCGAAGCCAACAAACTGCCGCGCCTAAGCCTCTTCTACATGAGCCACGAATGAAGCTGCGAATCGAAAAAGCCATCTACGGCGGTTCCGGCCTCGCGCACCAGACCGAAGGCAAAGACGCAGGCAAAGCCATATTCGTCCCCTACACTCTGTCCGGCGAACTCGTCGAAGCACAACCGACAGAAGAAAAATCCGGCTTCGCAGACGCAGCGCTCCTCAAGATCATCGAACCCTCCGCCAACCGCACCGAACCACGCTGCATCCACTTCAACGAGTGCGGCGGCTGCCACTATCAACATGCCGATTACGCAGCGCAAATCGCAATGAAGCGCGAAATCTTGCACGAGACTCTCGAACGCGCAGGCCTGACCGATCTCCCCACGATCCAGCCTCACACCAGCAAACCATGGAGCTACCGCAACCGCATCAGGCTCCGCATCGCCGAGTTCGAAGGCAACCTCCGCGTCGGATATCTTCGCCGCAGCTCCTCCGAATTCCTCCCCATACAGATGTGCCCGATCTCCGCGCCCTTGCTCTTCAGAGCCGCAGAAGCGCTCCTGCAACTCGCCCAGCAAGACTCCAACACCTCACGCTGGATGCAAGCCGCAACCGAACTCGAGCTCTTCACCACCGCCGACGAGAGTAAGCTCCAGATAACCCTCTTCGTCAGCAAAGAACCCGCGAAAGGCTTCCCCGAACTCTGCACCAAACTCCAGCAACTCATCCCCGAACTCGTCGGAGCAGGCACAGCAATCCTCTCCCCCGAAACCGGCAGAGGCCGCAAAGTACAGAAGATCAAGCAAGGAACCTCATGGGGAACCGAAGGCCTAAGCTACACAGCAGCAGGTGAGAGCTACTGGATCAGCCGCGGCGGCTTCTTCCAGGTCAATCGCTTCCTGATCGACGAACTCGTCCATCTCGTCACAGACAACCGCAGCGGAAACCTCGCCTGGGACCTCTTCGCCGGAGCAGGACTCTTCTCCCGCGCACTCACAAAGACCTTCACCCGAGTCGTAGCCGTAGAAGCCGCAGCCGACGACCTCACCCGAACCTTCAGGGGAGAGGGAAGACAAGCCATCGCCGCCACAACTCTCGATTTCCTCCGCACAGCCGTAGTCCAGCGAGACCGTCCAGACCTCATCGTCCTCGACCCGCCGCGCGCCGGAGTCGGCATAGAATCCTGCTCCCTCCTCGCGCGCCTGAAGCCGAACCAGATCGTCTACGTCTCCTGCGATCCCGTAACCCTGGGACGCGACCTTAAGGCAATGGTAGACTCCGGCTACAGGCTGGCAGAGCTGCACATGATCGACCTCTTCCCCCAGACCTTCCATCTGGAGGCAGTCGCGATCCTGCAGCAATAGAGCAGTGAATCCTGCCGGCGAGATGGGTGGTTGATGCGGCTCGTGGGCTCCTCCAAGTCAGGCAAAACAAAGTCAGGCAAAACAGGGTCAGGCAAAACAGGCAAGCCGAACCCTGCGCTATGGCCCAAAGCCGCAGCAGCAATAGAAGCGCTCCAGTTCCGCCGAGCAACTCTGCTTGCAGCGGCATCCTGCTTCTCCCTCGGCATAGTGCTCGATCGCAACTGGCAACCGCCAGTGATCCTCCTCACAGCAGCCTTCGCGCTCCTGCTGCTCACAATAGCCGCGCTAAAGCACTCGCTGCGACTAGCCCTCATACCACTCGCCGCCATCTGGATCACCTTAGGCTTCTGGTCCGCCGAGATGCAGCCACCGCCGCAGTCGCAGCAAACGTTGCTCCAATACGCAGATGGCCTAAGCAGAACAGTTCGCGGCCGCATTGTGCGCATCCGCGCGCTCCCGCCAAAAGAAAAGTCAGCAGACCTGGACAACGACCCAGCCTGGTGGATCGAAAAAGAACCAGAAGCAGCCGAAGCGTTATCAGTCGATCTGCAAGTCGAAGCCGTCGAGGAAGTAACACCGGATATCTCCCGCATGTCCGCCACGACAGGCGGCGTACGAACCACCATCCTGGCCCACGGAGGCGCACTCCCCACACTGCACTGCGGAGACATCGTCGAAGCTCCCATGCGGCTCAGGATCCCCGAGCACTACCGCGACCCCGGAGCATGGCAGTACGCCGACTACCTCATCGCACAAGGCATAGGAACGCACGCCACCGTCCGCGCCGCGAAGATCCGCATAGTAGCGACCAACGAAGCAAGCCCGCAATGCCGGCTGTACGCAGCACAAAGCTGGGCCTCCGAACGCATGGTGAAGTTTGCGCGATCAAGCGCAAACCGTCGACTCCCCAGCACACTGCGACTCACACAAGACGATGCAGGCATGTTGAACGCAATGCTCTTCGGCGATCGCGCAGCCCTGAATCACGACCTCAGGCTTGGCTTTGAGCGCACAGGATCGTTCCACCTCTTCGTCGTCTCCGGAATGCACGTAGCCCTGCTCGCTGGAGTCGTCATCTGGCTCACCCGCCATCTCCGCCTGCGAGAGTGGCTCGCAACACTCGTCACACTGGCAGCAACCGCTGGATACGCCCTGCTCACAGGATTCGGCGCACCCATCCAGCGAGCCTTGTTCATGACAGCCATCTTCCTCCTCGCGCGGCTGATCTCACGCGACCAGAGCGTACTCAACGCCCTCGGAGCAGCCGCTCTCGGTGTCCTGATCCTGTCGCCAAAGAGTCTCTTCGAGGCCACCTTCCAGATGACGTTTCTGGCGATCGTCGCCATCGGCGGCATTGCAGTTCCTCTCGCGGAGCGCAGCTTCCTACCATACGCTCATGCAGCATCGCACCTCGATGAGCCGTGGCGCGACATCGGCTTCCCACCACCCGTGGCGCAGTTCCGCATGATGCTCCAGCTCTGGGGCAACGCCTTCACCAAGGCCTTCGGCGCGTGGGCCCACGCATTACCTGCAATGGCAGCCCGCTGTGCCCTCTGGGCCATAGAGCTAGCGCTGATCGGCCTCGTAGCCGAGATGATCATGGCGCTCCCCATGTCGCTCTACTTCCATCGCGCCACGATCTTCGCTCTACCCGCCAACATGGTCACAATTCCCATCGTGACAGCGCTGGCCCCCCTGGCTGTAATCACCTTCTGCGCCTCTCTCATAAATCCATGGATCGCAATCATCCCGGCCTCAGCAACGGCTGCACTGCTACACGGAATCACCTTTGTGATCGCACGAGTAAGCCACGTGCAGTCAGCCGACATGCGAACCCCGGTCCGGTCTGGCAAGTAGCGTTGCTTGCACTCATCGGATGGGCCTTCTGCTGCTGGGCCGTTCGGCACTCTCGCAAATGGACAGGCCTGGCGGTCATCGCACTACCGCTGATTGCCGCGATGGTGCTATGGCCAGCACGAGCCGCAACATCGCAGCAGGTAATGGAAGTAACCGCAATCGACGTAGGCCAGGGCGATTCACTACTCGTAGTCAGTCCCGAGGGCCGCACAATGCTCGTCGACGCCGGCGGCCCTGTCGGAGCCGTAGCAGAGACAGCAGTCGCCACCAGCCTCTTCGACATTGGAGAAGAGATCGTCTCGCCCTATCTCTGGTCGCGCCAGATCCGAAGGCTGGACGTCATCGTGCTGAGCCACGCGCACAGCGATCACATGGGCGGGATGCCCGCTGTAATACGGAGCTTCCGCCCACGCGAGCTATGGGTCGGCATCGATCCCGACTCCACGGCCTATCGCGCTCTGCTATCCGAAGCTCACGATCTAGGCGTAACAGTGCGGCATCTTCACGCCGGAGACTCTCTCCCATGGAGCGGTACCCAGGTCAACGTTCTGGCCCCCGAGGCACCTTACATTAACGGCGGCGCCCCGGCCAACAACGACTCCCTCGTGATGCGCATGGAGTACGGAAAGTCCTCCGTTCTCCTTGAAGGCGACGCCGAAGCTCCCAGCGAGCGGGCAATGGTAGCCAGCGGACGTCTCACACCTGTGACCCTATTGAAAGTCGGTCACCACGGAAGCAGAACCTCCACCACACCAGAGTTCTTCGCCGCAGTAGCGCCTGAGGACGCCGTCGTCTCCGTCGGAAGAGGCAACACCTTCGGACATCCGCGCTTCGAGGTCATCCAGCGCATCGCCGATCGTGGAACGAAGCTCTATCGCACCGACGAGTTTGGCCTGACCACATTCCTGCTGGACCGCAACGGCGGAATCCAAGCCATAGCTGGCGGCAGCTAAGGGAGACTCTGGACAAGTCCCCATACGAATCCGTTTTGAAAAGGCGTGACTTCAGCCGCGCCGAAAATAGCCATGAAAATCTGGGGCTTTAAACCCCTGAGGGAATTCTCTCTTGTCAAAAAGTCGCTGGCGCGGGACGACTCTGCCATGGTTCCTGCTGCTTGCCGCGGCATCTAACAGAAGAGCATGATGTGATCTACCGCATCGTTGGGGAGGTTCTCGAATGGAGCTGGAGCAATCAGGTACAACTGGAGTTGAGGTCAGCGTACAAGAGCGGGCGGAAGAGCAAAAGCTGATTCGCCGTCTGCAACTGATGATGAACATGGTGATGCAGGTCATCGCGCAGGACACCACCCTGACGGTCGACGATGCCTCCCAGATGATCGCCGACAGCCGAAAAGCCGCGCTGGCCATGTTCCCCGGAAAAGAGCTGGCTTACGATCTGATCTGGAAGCCTCGGTTCCAACGCTTGATGCGGGAACGTTTTCGAATCATGTAACTCGCAACAGAAGGGGCTACCCATAGGCAGCCCCTTCATCACAAAACGCAACGCCGGCTTACTTCTGAGCCGTAGCGAACCGCTTATTCACCTCATCCCAGTTCACAACATTCCACCAGGCCGCAAGATAATCCGGCCGCCGATTGTTGTACTTCAGGTAGTAAGCATGCTCCCAGACGTCATTCCCAAGAATCGGATAGAGCCCCTGCGAAAGCGGATTATCCTGATTCGCGGTCGTCACAACCTTCAGCTTGCCGCCATC
>DATDHL010000621.1:0-3307 GCA_036521575.1 Edaphobacter sp.
AGCTGCAAAAATACGAATGACTGACTCCCTCAATAACCGGACGGCAGCGAAAACGAAACGCGTCCATAAAGCACAATTGCGTGTTGTATTCGACACAAATGTTCTCTATCAGGCTGCTGAAAAATTGCCGGATACTGTGTGTTGCTTGCCGTTTTTCATCGCGAGTGGTGTTCGAACGAGTCGATTTCTGATTTTTTCGGGCCTTTCGGCCTGATTCGAAGCCCCTTGGACACACCTCGGCCCCGGCTTACACCGCCGGAACTGTGGCCGCCAGGTTGCGCATGCGCACCAAGTTGTAGGCCGCGCAGGCAAAAGTAAAAATCCAGTCCACTTTGCGGACTCCGCGGTGCCGTACCTTGCGCAGCCCCGCCACGGTCTTCAGCCAGCCGAAACATTCTTCGATGCGTTTCCGCTTGCGCTGGCTGATCCGGTATCCCGCGTGCCGCGTGGTGCGCGCGTCGATGGCGCTTCCCCCAGACCGCGCGTGGTTTTGCGCCACATGCGGAGTCACCCGCAGATTCCGGCACTCCGCCACAAAGCCGCGCGTATCGAATCCCTTGTCGCCACCCACCGTCACCGCTTTCGTTCCCCGAAGTTTCTCCATCATCACCAGCGCCGCATCGCGCTCCGCCGTGCCGTTGGCCTGGAACACTTCCGCATCCACGATCAGCCCGTTGCCGTTTTCCACCAGCAGATTCCCGCTGTAACTCAACTTCGCTTCCTTGCCCGGCCCTTTGCGCGCCAACTGGGACTCGGGATCGGTCTTCGATTCGTGAGTATCGTTGGACCGCTTCTCGCCGTGGAAGTTCACCGTCGGATT
Source organism: Edaphobacter sp. (assembly GCA_036521575.1). Lineage (GTDB taxonomy): Bacteria > Acidobacteriota > Terriglobia > Terriglobales > Acidobacteriaceae > Edaphobacter. Next base: position 821 of record DATDHL010000621.1, read on the forward strand.
GCCCGGATCCTCCGGCGGCAGAGTTTTCTTTTCCTTCGGCTGAAAACTTTTCACGCTGGCCCAAGCCTCCAGCAGCGTGCCGTCCACCGTGAAGTGCTCGTCCGAAGTCAGACCCTTGGCCCCGGCCTGCGCCACCACTTGCGCCAGAAACTGCTTGGCCACATCCGCCTGCAACAAGCGATCGCGGTTCTTCGTAAACACGGTCGCGTCCCACACCGCGTCGTCCGCGTTCAGCCCCACGAACCAACGAAACAGCAGGTTGTAATCCATCTCTTCCATCAGCAGCCGCTCACTGCGGATCGAATACAACATCTGCAACAACTGCGCCCGCAGCAGCTTCTCCGGCGCAATCGAAGGCCGCCCCACGTCGGCATACATGGCGTCAAAGGACCCCGACATCCGGGCCAGCACCTCGTCTACCAGGACCCGGATCGCCCGCAGCGGATGATCCTTCCGCACCCGTGCTTCCGGCGACAAGTAACTGAATATCTGACTCTGCTGCTCGTCCGCTCCTCGCATGCTTCTTCCTACCACATGCGGCTGTGGATGGGGAGTTGTTTTTCAGCAGCCTGCTAGTACTACTGTGTTATAAATGTGGTTCCTCCTGCCGATTTCAGTGGAGCCGGTAAATGCGGGGAGTTAAGCTGATGAGCGATGAGATCGAAGCGAGAGGATTTCACCCGCCAGCAGCAGCGTTTGGCCAGCTACCTGGAGCGGCTGTCGCAAACCGCCGGACATGCCGACCGCGTGGTTCCCCTGGAGAGCTATACCAAGGGGCTGCTGCTGCCGATCGAGCGCAAGAGCGTGGAGCCGATGGCCGCACGACTGGCTCCCGGCAAGGTGCGGCAGATGCACCAGTCGCTGCATCACATTGTGGCCGAAGCCGCTTGGAGCGACGCGGCCTTGCTCGGCGAGGTTCTCCATCAGGTGCTGCCTGCGATGACGCGGCAGCATCCCATTCAGGGCTGGATTGTGGATGACACCGGCTTTCCCAAGAAGGGGGCGCACTCGGTGGGCGTGGTGCGCCAGTACTGCGGTCAACTGGGCAAGCAGGAGAACTGCCGGGTTGCGGTGTCCGTGTCGCTGGCCACAGAACAGGCCAGTCTTCCTGTGGCGTATCGTCTGTATCTGCCCGAGATCTGGGCCCAAGATCGGGCACGAAGAAACAAGGTTGGCGTGCCCGAAGATGTCCGCTTTCAAACCAAGCCCGAGATGGCCCTGGATCAGGTTCGGGGGCTGGTGGAGGAGGACGTGCCGCGCGGTGTGGTGCTGGCCGACGCCGCCTATGGCAACGACAGCGGTTTCCGCGATGGACTGGTAGCGCTGGGTCTCTGCTATGCGGTGGGCATCCAGTCTTCGACGTCGGTCTGGCCGCCCGGCAACCATCCGCTTGGCCCCAAGGCCCGTGGCCGTACAGGCCGCCCTCCCAAGTTGCTGCGGCGGGATGAGAGACATCAGCCGCTTTCCGTCAAAGAACTGGCCTTGTGTTTGCGTCCGAGCGATCTGCGCCGGGTGAGCTGGGGCGAAGGAACACGCGGCACGCTGCACTCTCGTTTCGCCGCGCTGCGCGTGCGCGTGGCCCATCGAGACTACGAGCGCAGCCAGCCCCACCAGGAGCAATGGCTGCTGCTCGAGTGGCCCAAGACCGAGAAGGAGCCGACCAAGTACTGGCTCTCCAACCTGCCGGAATCCGTCAGTGTGCGGAAGTTGGTAGCCACAGCCAAACTGCGCTGGCGCATCGAGCGCGACTATGAGGAGTTAAAGCAGGAACTCGGACTCGGGCATTTCGAAGGCAGGAACTGGCGCGGCTTTCATCACCACGCGACGCTCTGTATAGCGGCCTACGGATTCCTGGTGCGGGAGCGCTGCCTTTTTTCCCCCGCGCACAACCCGCGTGCAGGCAAAATCCACCTTCGCCTACCCCCCGTGCCACGCGGACTCAAGCCCCGGGGATCTGCCCGTCAGAACGGAACGTAACCATCCGTATTCTATGGCCACGCTCCGACGCCACATCGCTACCCACCTGGCTCGTTCTCTGCCCAGATGTCCTTGCTGTTTGCGAGATTACTTATAACACAGTAGTACTAGCATTTCGACGGCTGCTCAACCATCGCTGAGCGCTGTGTCGGAAGGCTGGAAAGAGGCAACCCTGTGCGGCGAAGATGGGCCAGCCAGCATGAGCGGACCCACGTCAGCGATGACGAGAGCTACGATGCTGACGAGCCATCCCATGGCTCCGCCCACGAGAACCCGGTCTCCCCGCCGAACGCCACTCCATCTTGAGCATTCTCATTCTTCTTTTGTGCGAGAACTCGAGCGTGCCCGTTGTCACGCCTGCCACGCTCCAGAGTTTCTCGTCTCATCGTTAGATCTCTGAGCGCTAAAAAAACACCTAGCCATTTAATCGTTGGTTCCTCCTTCCTGCCCTCGCACGATCTCGCCCTCGATTTGGGCGCAGAATCCACAGCAAAGTCTTGATTTTCCCTT
>DATDHL010000622.1:0-2860 GCA_036521575.1 Edaphobacter sp.
CATGTTCCATGCTGGGCGGGCGGGTACGAGATAGATGAAGGCGCTGGCGACGATTCCGGCTATGCCGAGCAGTGTGGCGATGACGCCGAGCGATGGAAGCAGGCGATACGGCAGTGAGTGAAAGAGGCTGATCCACGAAGCCGTTGTGAGCGCGGATAGAGCAACGAAGAACAGGCCGAACAACAAGACCTCGCGGGAGAGCCAGGAGCGGCGCCACATCTTGAGTGCCCGCCAAGCGTAGGCGGGTCGCCCGAGATGGAAGACCGAGATGTTGAGCGCAAGGGCTGTGATGATGACGAGAAGGGTAAGCAGAGGTGCGCCTGCTGCGTTTGCGAGAAGCGCCGCCGCGAGTGCGCCAGTGACGGCCTGGATCAGCGTCGTCATGAACACCAGGGAGAGATGGGCTTGTTCCGGATGAATGCGGCCCGCGTCGACGCGTTCGAGGACTGCGGTGCTTTGCTGAGGCTGCGTGATCCGTGTGGTGGAGATAGTTAGACCGGCGGCGGGCATGCCGGGAGATTCGGCAGCAGCGTAGTCGACTCGCCATGCGGTTGTGTTGACGATCTCGATCTCGATGGCGGCCTCCGGGCAGGCGTTGACGCAGGCGGGCTCGAGGCCATCGGTGAGGCGGCCGTGGCACATGTCGCATTTACCGACGACGCCGCGCTCGGGATTGAACTGCGGCACGCTATAGGGACAGTTCCATACGCAGTACTGGCAGCCGATGCAGGCGTCGGCTGAGTGAAGGACGATCCCAGTGACTGGATCTTTTGTGTAGGCCTCAACGGGGCAGCCTTTGACGCAGTCGGCGTCGAGGCAGTGGTTGCAGCCCATAGAGAGATAGTGACGCTGTGTGGCGGGATAGGTACCGCCTTCGATCTCGCCGATTCGGCGCCAGCGGATGTCAGCAGGATTGCCGTTCTGCTCATTGCAGGCGATCTCGCAGGAACGGCAGCCGATGCATTTGGTCATGTTGAAGTGGAAGCGATATTGTTCGCCGGACTCGAGGGGGCGATTGGGAATAAGGCTTGTGACAACGGTAGCTGGTTCAAAGGGCTGGCCAAGGTCGGCCAATGTCATGCGCACGATGGCGTCTGCTTCTGAGGATAGTGCTCGTTCCTGTAGTGGCAGTGGCATCTGGACACTCTCGCTGTAGCGGTGACGGCTGGCGGTTCACTCGTTGCGTGTAAGTTGAGCTAGTAGACGTCGCGATGGTAACGGTGCTGGTCTTTGAGGGTGTTGACGTACTCGGCCGCGGCTTCCTTGTTCATGCTTCCCTGCTGCTGCGCTATGGTGTGGATCGTGTGGTCGACGTCCTTCGCCATGCGGGAGGCGTCGCCGCAGACGTAGATGCTGGCTCCGTCCTGAAGCCACGACCAAAAGGTCGGCGCCTGCTCGAGCATCTTGTCCTGCACATAAATTTTGTGTTCCTGATCGCGTGAGAAAGCGAGGTCGAGGCGGGTGAGATGTCCATCGGCCTGCATGGCGTGGAGTTCGTCGCGATAGAGGAAGTCGGTGCTGGCACTGCGCTCGCCGAAGAAGAGCCAGTTGCGGCCTGTGGCGGCGAGGGCGCGGCGCTGGTGCAGGAAAGAGCGGAAGGGAGCGATGCCGGTGCCGGGTCCGATCATGATGATGGGTGCACCGGACTGCGCGGGCAGACGGAATTTCTTGTTCGGCTGAATGTAGATTGGCAGGCGTTCGCCGGTCGGGGTGCGGTCGGCAAGAAGGGTCGAGCAGACACCTCCACGTTCGCGGTTGTGGGAACGATAGCGCACAACCGCCACTGTGGTGTGGATTTCGCCCGCATGCGCGAGCGGGCTGGAGGAGATTGAGTAGAGGCGAGGCGCGAGTTTGGGGAGCATGGCGACAAGGTCCGCGGGATCGTGGAGAACGCCGGGGTAGTCGTGGAGAAGATCGATGAGGCTTCGGTCGCAGGTGTACTTTTCGAGGTGCGCCAGCTGTTCGGGGACGAGAAGGCCGAAGAGGGTGTGGCACTGGCCGATGATGGCGTAGGCCTCGATCATCTTGCGGGTGAGGCGCGTGATCTGTAGATGGTGGAGGAGTGCGTCCTGCAGAGTTGTGGCTCCGGCGTGTGGCAGTTGAACCGTTACCTGGGGGCTGAAGTTAAGAGCCTGCAGGATCTCTTCGACAAGATGCGGGTCGTTCTGTGGAATGATGCCGCAGGCGTCTCCTGCTTCGTAGGTCACAGCAGAGTCGTTGATCGAGAAGACCATGTGCAGCGTCTGCTTGCTGGAGACGTGATGGGTGAGAGGATGCTTGTCCACGATAGGCGCCAGAAATGGATTGGTGCGCGTGTGGATGGGGGCGCTGTTTGACGCATCGGGGGCGGACGCTGTCGTCGATACAGCGACGGAGGCTGCATTGCTGGGAGGTCGAACGGCTACGATGTCGGCGATGCGATGCAAGAGAGCACCCTGCCATTTTGCAAAGGCTTCATCGAGGTCGACATCGCAGTCGACACGGTCGCAGATGCGAACACCGCCGAGGGTTGCGAGCTTCTGGTCAAGGTCAATGCCGAACTTGCAGAAGTGCTCGTAGTGCGAATCGCCGAGCGCTAGGACGGAGTATTGGAGATCTCCGTAGCGAGGGAAGTGCTCAAGACAAAGCTGCTCGTAGAACGGCTTGACTGCCTCGGGGGCCTCGCCATCGCCATAGGTGCTGGCAATGATGACGGCGTAACGCTCGGAGGCTAATGCCGCAGGTGTGTAGCCCTCAAGCGAGACGAGAGAGGCGATGTGGCCTTTTGCTTTGAGTTCTTTGGCGACTTTGCGGGCGAGGTTCTCGGCAGTGCCGGACTGCGAGGCATAGAGGACCGCGATCTTGAGGGAAGGCACCACCG
>DATDHL010000623.1:0-2307 GCA_036521575.1 Edaphobacter sp.
CCCAGCGGATAGTAGCCGCCAAACGGCAACTCCGGTCGCCGAATATGCTGGTGGGCATAGGCAACCGTCATCAGCCCTATCAGCCGAGTCACCTCAAGAGCATCCGCTCCACGATACTCATGGGCATAACGGCCCAACACCCATGCCTGGTTCAGCGAGTCCATCGTTCGAAACTCCGCTTTGCCATCGACTCCGAAAAACCAGCTCACATGAGCATTGATCTTCGGCCCGCGAATCTCCCATTCGTACTCGGCATGGCTTGCCGGAACAAGCAGCGGCCGCACCGTTCCGGGCACAAGCATCTGCATGTTCAGCCAGAACGGCATGATCACTTCCTGTCCATGGAAACGGAAGTGTCCAAAGTTGGCGAAGTATCGTCCGTCCTGCACGACCACCGTGTGTCCCGTGTCCATCAGCGCCTGCATCAGCGCCTCCGGTGTCGTCGCGTTCCTCCCCGCAATCGTCGCCGTTGCAAGAGCAGCACCCTCCACCCCGTTCAGGCTTATGCGATTCAATACATTCACCAACCGCTGGCTCTCCGGGTGCATTGGCGCGCGAACTGGATCCGCACCATCCCTCACGGTTACTCCAGCACCCAAGTTGGACATAACATCTGCAGTCGAGAAGGGAGGTAGCGTGGAGGGCTCATCCAGGCTGATTGTTACTGCTTTGTCCAGTCGGTACGTTTCCACATCGACCCACTTTTTTGCCTCTTCTAAAGATTCTCTGTTGGCCGCCGGTTCTTCTGCAGCTCCATCGGTGCCGTTACTCCGCCCCCTCGCTAACCTGTCGGCAATATTCGCCGTCGGATTCAGCGCGCGCATCGTCCACCCAGGGAACCGATTCATTCCCTGCCAGTCCCGGCCGATCATCATTCTTTTCAGTCGCCGGACCAACCTCGGCGTCATCAGCGCCGGGCCATTCATATCGGCTTCGTTCACATGCGACAGCAGCGCATCCGTAAATCCCGGCGTCGCCGACAGCTCCCGCATCATCTGCGAGAACAGGATCGTATTCGGTGGCAACGGCCCCTCAGGCACAGAGTAGCCTACATCGGCCCAGTTGCAGCCGATCACAGTCAGCAGAATCACCGACGAGACTACGCGCCAAACACTCCCTGTCAACAAAGAGCGCACTCGCATCCGGCCATTAAACCTCAAGGCGCCTGTTATGGAAAGTTTTCGCGCCTAACTGTCCAGCTTCTTCACCACCAACTCATTCAATAGCGCAGGATTCGCCTGTCCCTTCGACAGCTTCATCACCTGCCCCACAAAGAACGCCGACACAGTCTTCTTCCCTCCGCGATACTGCTCCACTTGCTTCGGATTCGCCGCGATTACCTCATCGATCATCTTCTCGATCGCACCGGCATCCGAGATCTGCTGCGGCTTCTCCCGCTCATACACCACAGGAAAATCCTCATTCTTTTCGAACGCACTATCCAGCAGCTGCTTCAGCATCTTGCTCGAAAGCTCGCCCGACTCTGCCAGGTCCGCCGCCATCACCACGCCGTCCATCGATACAGGAGACTGCTCCAGTTCCAGACCCGCCAGTCGCAGCCGCATTGTCAACTCGCTCGTCAGCAGGGAAGCAACGCGCTTCGGGCTCTTCGCTTTCTTTGCAGCCGTCTCAAATTTGTCGGCAAACGCCCGCGTCGCGGTCAGAGTAGCCGCATCCTGCGTTGAAATCTCATATTCCGCAATCATCCGCGCGCGGCGTGCCTCAGGAAGCTCCGGCATCTGCTTCAATATCTCCGCCTGCCACTCCGCTCCCACAACCAGCGGCGGCAAATCCGGTTCAGGGAAGTAGCGGTAATCATGCGCATGCTCCTTCGAGCGCATCGAGTACGTTCTGCCCTCTGCGTTATTCCAAAGCCGCGACTCCTGGACTACGCGCCCGCCATCTTCCAGCACACCAATCTGTCGCTCGATCTCGTACTCCACCGCCGCGCGAATGTACCGAAAGCTGTTGACGTTCTTCACCTCGGCCTTCGTGCCAAACTGCTTCGCGCCTTTGAGCATCACGCTCACATTCGCATCGCAGCGCAGCGAACCCTCTTCCATATTGCAGTCGCTGACGCCGGTGTACAGCAGAATCTCCTTCAGCTTCGTCAGGTACTCGAACACCTCATCCGCAGTACGCAGATCGGGTTCACTCACAATCTCAACCAGAGGCGTACCGCAGCGGTTCAGATCGATATAGGTCTTCGATACAGAGTCAGCGAACCCGTCGTGCACACTCTTGCCCGCGTCTTCCTCCATGTGGAGGCGGGTTACGCCAATCCGCTTCGTAATCGCTGCACCCGTC
>DATDHL010000624.1:0-26830 GCA_036521575.1 Edaphobacter sp.
GCTTCGCCGACGAGGCAGTTGGGCATGGTGTTTGTGATGCGAATGGGAAGGTAGCTGCCGATGGGTGGGGCCGAGTTTTCGAGTTGCGCCGTAGTGAAGTTGACGGTCTTGTTCTGCGAGCTGCGCCCTATGACCTGGTTACGCGATGCGTTGTAGCCTTCGACCATGACTTCGACGATCTGATCGAGGTGACGGGCGTAGTGGTTGCGCTGAATCTCGCGCTGGCGGTCGTTGAGGATGCGGAGGCGCTGGTCTTTGACGGACTCGGGGATGCTGTCGGCCATGTGGACGGCGGGGGTGTTGGGCCGGGGGGAGAATTTGAAGGCGAAGATGGCGTCATATTTGACCGCATCGATGAGTGTGATGGTGTCCTCAAAATCGGCGTCGGTCTCGCCGGGGAAGCCGACGATCATGTCGCTGGTGATGGAGATGTCGCGCTGGGCGGCGTGGATCCAGCTCATGCGCTCGAGGTACCACTCGCGGGTGTATTCGCGGGACATGGCTTTGAGCACGGCTGTCGAGCCGGATTGCACGGGCAGGTGGATGTGGTCGCAGAGCGTGGCGCTGGCGTCGATGGCCTGGACGATGTCGCGGGTGAAGTCGCGGGGATGCGAGGTGGTGAAGCGGACGCGACGGATGCCGGGGAGTTCTCCTACGGCGACGAGGAGCTCGGAGAAGGACATGCGGCCGGAGGGGTCGCGCCAGGAGTTGACGTTCTGGCCCAGGAACTGGATTTCGGTGTAGCCGAGGTCAACCATCTTGCTGGCTTCGACGAGGACGGAGGCGGAGGTGCGGGAACGCTCTTTGCCGCGGGTGTAGGGGACGACGCAGTAGGCACAGAACTTATCGCAGCCCTCGATGATGGTGATGTAGCCGCGGTGGGGGTTGGAGCGCGAGGTGAACTCGGTCTCGAAGGTGAGGTCGGTCTGGCGGTCATCGAGGCCGGTGATGCGGGTTTCACCTGCTTCGAGGCGGGTGAGCATGTCGGGGAGGTTGCGATAGGAGGCTGAACCGGCGACAAGCGAGACGTAGGGGGCCTTTTCGAAGATTTTTTCGCCCTCTTGCTGGGCTACGCAGCCTAAAACGGCGAACTTTTTGCCTTCGCCCTGGAGGCGCTTGTACTCGTTGAGGCGGTGGAAGACCTTTTGCTCGGCCTTGTCGCGGATAGAACAGGTGTTGTAGAGGATCAGGCCGGCGTCGGCTTCGTCTTCGACGCGGGAGTAGCCCTCGTGCTCGAGGGTGCCGATGACTTTTTCGGAGTCATGGGCGTTCATCTGGCAGCCGAAGGTTTCGATATAGAAGGTCTTGCTCACATGGACAGTATATCGCCGCACCGGACGGAGCTAAACGGGGATGGTGGTGGCGAGGGCGACGGGCTCTCGCTGCATCATTCGTTCGGTGTGCTCGATATAGTCACGGAGAAACTCGGCGCGAGCGTTCAGGGCGCTCATTGCTTGTTCGACAGCATCCAGTTCGCGCTGAGTCTCGTCAATCACGCTTTGGTAGACGGAGCTCATGTAGCCCGAAAGTTTAGCATGAGACTGCGGGCTGGGTAATTTAAATTCGCGAAGATACGCAAAAGATTGGGCTTGTGGAGCCGGTGGAGGGGATTTTGGTAGCGCCACCGGGGCTCGAACCCGGACTCTCAGCCTTGAAAGGGCTATTTATTGCTCTTTATCAAATTTCAACAATGCACTACGATGCAGCGATTCGTATTGTATTTATTGGTCATTTCTTCCTCGCGTCTTCCTGCAGTCCATTGCAACAAATTGCAGTTATCGGTACAAATGAGCCCCGCGTGAGCCCCGACGCCTTGTAAAGTACTCATAAAGGCGGTGAGTTGATGGCGAGGCCAGCAAAGAAAATTGTGGGACTTTTTGAGAAGGTTGAGGGATCTGGCATTTGGTACATCCGGTATCGAACCGGCGGAAAATCCATTCGCAGAATGATTGGAGACCGCGCCGAGGCTGAGGCCGAACTAACCAGAGTGAAGCTAATAAAGAAAGGGATCGCTCAGGGCGTCATTCCCAAATCGGCCAAAGAGCGGGCCAAGACCCAAGCCGGAGGGCCGACCATAGCCCAATTGGCTGACGAGTACCTCGCATACATTCAAGATCCCAAGAACCCTCGCTCTCCCAAGGACCAGTTCAGCCCTCCCCAGCGGATCAGAGTGATTAAGGAAGCGTTCGGCGGCCGTCCGGCAGCTTCCATCAAGGCGCATGAAATCGAAGACTGGTTGATAAGCCTCGATAAAAAGCCTGCCACCCTGAACAGATACCGATCCGTGTTCTCCAGCGTGTACAAGTACGCGAAGAAAAGAGCCAAGATCGATATCAATCCCGTTCGTGACCTGTCGCAGTTCAGAGTCGAACTGCCGAACCCTCGTTGGCTGCAGCCTGAAGAGGAGACCAGACTAGTAGGGGTTCTCAGCAAGTGGATAGAAGAATGTCCGCCAGAGCAGAGACTCAGGAAGCTCTATTTACGTTGCCACCGAATCGAGCTAACGGTTGCCTTGGGGACAGGACTCCGCAAAGGCAACCAGTACGCGCTCAGATGGGATGAACATGTCAATTTCGCCATTCGAAGGTTCAGCCTTCCGCCTGCCATGACAAAGACCGGCAAGGCGCTGAACCTGCCGATGAACGATGAAGTATATGCCGCACTGACGGAGATGAAAGATATCAAGAGACAAATTGCCGAAATCCATGCAGAAGATACAGACAAGGAAAGGCGAAGGATGGTTGCTGATGGCCGAGTGTTCAACACGTCGGAAAATAGGGAATGGTGGGCAGCTGCACTCAAGGAGGCCAAGATAGAGAACCTGCGATGGCATGATCTACGGCACACATTCGCTACCCGTCTCATGGCCCTCAGCAAAGACATGAAGGTGGTGCAGATAGCCTGTGGTCACGGCTCGATAGCAACTACCACCAGATATGCTCACGTCGATGATGAACGACTTTTTGACGAGATTGCTAAACTCAGCCGTCCGCATTGATTGCCAAAATACTCAAATTGCACGCGTTGCCACTTCCCTCTCAGTTGCTGGCCAGTAACGTCTCACAATCCAGGCTGGCTTTTGCAACTCGCGCCCGCGTAGGAGCGCTGAGCTGCCAGCACTGCTTCACTGCAGATCGCATGCACGACACTATTCCCCAAATTCCTAAGCGGAGCGCAAGGTCTGAAACGCCCCCTTATGAGCCAGCTATTGCTTCTTCAGTGACTTACACATACAGCCGGGAAGGGTCTCACCTTCGTCGCCGCGATCGAGCGTTGTCTTCGAAGCCCGCGGACTCATCTATGTATTGGGTCCAATCGACCGCAATACCACGTTGTGCTTCCTCAAGCGGCATCTCGCCGGCTCGTACCTTTGCTGCCAGATAACCCTCTACTCGATCCTTGCGTTTGAAGTATCGATCCCGCAATGTGCTTTCGTCGGGCCCACACTCGGGCCAGATGTTCCCCAATCCATCGGCTCCTCCCAGTTCGAGTGGAACGAGATGATCGAGTTCGCAAACCTGGGTTGACCCCTTGTTGTCGACTGGCGTAGTCAGCCCGTACCACTCGTAAGTGATGTGCTTCTGCGACTCGCTGCTCTGGCAATTGCGAATACATTTCGTTCGCCATTCAGGGTCTCGTAAAACGTCTATGGTCAGATTAGGCACTATACCTCCTGGGGTGCATCGAGCATCCGGTATGGGATATCCGTTTCGTAGCGAGACGGCGCAACTCCCATTCCCAGGCCAATGCCAGGTGGCGAAATACTTTGAACCGCAGCTTACGCCCAACATATCGCAGGATCCGCCGACCCTCTCGTCCGGATAACGGTTTTCATGCTGTGGTTGGGAAAAAGATCCACTACTTCGGTGAGAGCGGGTGTTCTCAGTAGTTGGAGAGTGGACGGTCCCCAGTGTGTGGTCCGCGAAATAAAACATCCAGACCGCGGCAAGAAGAAACAAGCTTACAATCGGAGCGAACTTTCGAGATTTCATATATGTGCTGAATCTATATAAACACCGAAACACGCTGGCTTAGTCCGGTGAAGCACACCCTCAACTTGTGACTTCTTGCATTCTGGAATCCCACATCATGTCGTACCTCCATTGGACTCCTGCGATGGCATATACTTGCCTCTCACCCGAAATGAAGAGACGAAACAAGACGAGGCCTGACTTCAAGACCGGATATGACGTGCGCTTTGAACGGTCACGAGATGGCACGTGGTGGGCGCTGCCTTTGCAGTTCGTAGCCTTGGGTGTCGGCAGTACGTTCGCGCGGCCAAGAAGAGTGTTGGCGAGGCTTTCGGGTGGTGGCTAGAGGATATGCAGGAGAACGGCCAGCCCATTCCTGAGCCTGAATGGAAACAATGATGCCAAGACAGTCAAATGAGTTCAAACGGCTCGATTCCAGCAGCAGCGGCGCCATCTCGGTAAGAACAGCGATCGTCCGATGCACCTTCGCGTGACAGCCAGGACATAGCGAAATCATTAAACGCAAAAAGGACTTCCCCGATGATGGACGATGATCGAGCGTTTATCCCGGTATCCCGGCCGGAGGCATCGCACACCCCGGCACCGATACCCATCACGTTCAAGCACTGCCTCGCGCAGCCCACCGAAATACTCCTCATCCTGTCGCTTGAGCGTATAGCAGGTCGTGCAAAGGCCGTGTGCGAGAATCCTGGGATTCCCGCACACGCAATGCATTTGCCCGTTGGCCCGACATCTTCATTGCAGACTCGCTAGTAACTCATCAATCGCTTACTCCTTCGTCTTCAGCCTTGAATCGTTCTCGCGGATGAACGCCTCTATATCCGCTGCACTCGCCAGGATGCGGAGCCACTGTTCCTTGTAGAGCGTGACCGGAAAGCGGCCCATGCCATACAGAGAGACCGCGCCTTTCTCACTCACCTTCAGAGTGAGGCCACCCTTGTCTTTGTTCTTGAGTTGGGCATTCTCTGCCCGTAGGCGCTCCAACTCTGCTTGCATCTCCGCTTCACTCATCGCTTCTCTCCCATTTACTGTTTTCCTACCGTTCCTAGCTTTATGTCTGCGTAGAACCAGCCTTGCTTCCACGGTTCCGTCCGGTCCTCGCCGAATGAAATTACATTGACGCGGGCATCGCCGCGAATGTCGTAAAGAGGCCACCAGGTCTCATTGAACTCCTCTTCCCCACCCTCCGCAGCAAGCGAGCTACGGCGGATAGCTCCGCGGTGGCCGATGTGTCCGATTAGGTTCTCTAATCTGCGGCTTTACCTGCACGATAACGCAAAAAGCGATTCTATTTCGATGTCATTTGCTGGGTGACGGCCTTAGGATTGAGGCAGTACCCTAAATGCGCGCAGGCCAGCGAGCGACATGGAACAGGAAGATATAGAACACAAACTGACAGGCGGCAACGTAGCTGGAAAGGTTGTTCGTATAGGAGCGACCGTCCGAAAGCCGGTCACCGATTCGACACCGAACGTCGAGGCGTTCCTGCTGCATCTATCGGAATCGGACTTCCTGCATTCGCCTCGGAGTCTTGGACGCGACGAAGACGGGCGATACGTTCTTGAATTCATCGAGGGTGAAACGATTAGCAAACCGGAACTGCTAACGCTTGACAACCTTCAGCAGGTTGCATCCATCATCAGAGAGCTTCACCGAGTGTCGGCAACTCTTCCAATCTCGCGCTCAAGTAGTTGGAACGTGGCAATTCGACCGGATGCTGAGGAACTGATCTGCCACAACGATTTGGGACCGTGGAATCTTGTACGCCATGGGTCGAAATGGGTCTTTATCGATTGGGATGGCAGCGGTCTGGCTTCGCGCCTGTGGGATTTCGCTTATGCAGCACAGAGTTTTGTTCCCTTAGCGCATGGAGGAAACCCGGAAGAGGACGCCGTCCGCCTGCGGGCCTTCGTCGATGGATATCTGCTTAACGAGCATGAGCGGAAGCAATTCCCGCAGTTGCTGTCCCGGCGTACGCAAGCAGGCATTCAGCGGTGGGCACGAATATACATGCTAGATCACGGAGAGTATTGGCGCAAAGCAGCAGAATACGTACGGAAGCACGCCTCCGGGAGGGTACACAACCTCGGCTTTGTAGCTCACGGCTATAGACCAACGCTACAGATGATCTCTTCGCTAGCACGATCACTTCCGAAAAGCCGACTTCCTTTAACCAGGTTGCTTGTGTCGTATTCGATCACAAAACGCTTTGGCGGGAGATTCGTACAGCGCGCCGAAGCATTTCTTCGGGGCGATTACGTTCGAGGAACCATGCCGCTAGTTCTTCGAGATCAATTTAGTCTTCCATATTCGCTTCAGCAGCCTGTTCGAGAACCGCCGTCTCGATCATAGGGCGAATATGTTCCAAGGCGCTAAAGCCAAGGGCATTCCATTCTGGACTTCTGCCGTATGCGATAACTCTGCAACCCTTCGGTTAACTACCGAAAATTAGCGATGCAAATCGTTTTGACAGATTTGAGTATGAACTTGCGGCCCCCGAAAAACCCCTCATAAAACTGAGATAGGTCTTAAATAGACAGTTCCGGATACCTAACCCACAAGGGAGAAAAGCGAATTTGTAACTAAGAATGTTTTTTGGGTGGGTACAAAAATGGGCACAATCCGTCAGCTTCTGGAACCAGTTGGTGTCGAGGCACTCGGAGCGGAAAGTTCCATTGAACGATTCGCAGAAGGCGTTGTCGGTTGGCTTACCGGGCCGGGAGAAGTCGATCTTCACTTCATTCCTGTATGCCCACAGGTCCATCACCCGGTTAGTGTCGGTTCTATGTTCTCTCAAGGTCCGCTTGCTTCTGTGAGCGTTCGCGCCATCCTCGATGGTCAGCTCCAGATCGTCGCGGCAACTCAAGACTCCGACGAAACAAACTCCGAGGAAACGGCCTTTGGTAGTCTCGTGACGCCTTACCTTCATCAGCGGACAAGAGCTTTGCGAACAGCATACAGAACGATTTCGGCAGTGTTGTGGAGGTTAAGCTTCTGCATAAGATTGGTACGGTGGCTCTCCACCGTGTTCGGGCTGATGTTGAGAAGGCTTGCAGCTTCCTTATTTGTTTTTCCCTCAGCCAGCAGTTGAAGGACTTCCTTCTCCCGCATTGTAAGAAGATCAAAACTATCACTCAGGCCATCATGTCGGAGCACCTTGATATAGTCTTCGAGCAGCGTCTGCGTAATGGCAGAGCTAAAGAATGTCTTTCCAGCCGCCACAGCTTTGATAGCCAGGAGTAAATCTTCTTCGGCGGCCTCCTTTAACAAGTAGCCTTTCACACCAATACTCAACGCCCGCAGCACGTAGCTCTCGTCCGCGTGCATCGTAAGCAGGATCACACTGATTCGATGGTTTGAGCGCAGTATCTGATCTGCAGCTTCAAGGCCGTTTAGAAGGGGCATCGTGACATCCATGATAATGACCTGCGGTGAGAGCGCCGCAGCCAGATCGACCGCCTCCCTTCCATTTGCTGCCTCCCCGACGACGACAAGCTCTGTGTGTTGCTCGAGCAGGAGCCGAAGGCCCTTTCGGACAACCTCGTGGTCTTCGGCAATCAAGACTTTCAATCTCATATTGCGATCCATCCGGCCAAGCACTGGCCGTCTCACTGCATCGTCGAGGGGGTTAGAAGCGATTTGGAAAGCCCCGCTCCGCCAATCCTGGGCACATGGTACAGCCTCACCACGATGAGGACACGGGGATCGTTATCTCACAGTTCTAATTTCCGACGAGAGAAAACCTGGGGAAGTATACTTTCGAACGCAGGGGACTGAAAGAAATCCGTTCCGTCCAATTGAGGCATACCCCTCCGCGTCGAACAAAACACCGCAGCCAATGGAGACCATGCACGAATAGCACCAGACAGTACTACTCTAGGGCTGACTGCCAGCCACGTCTCTCCCTTTAATGCGTGATATCGCCGGACAAAAGTCCCTAGAGCCAGGAATCACCCATCTTCAGGACACTGGCAAACTGAGCTTGACCAGCGTTCCTGTACCGGGCCGTGACGTGACAGCCACGTGGCCTTGCAGCGCGCGTACCCGTTCCCCCATCCCAAGCAGTCCGAGTCCTAGTGTTTGTTGCAGATGCTTAGAATCTAACCCTATTCCGTCATCCTGTACCGACGCAAATACAACGCCCCCCTCCACTTTGATGGTCAGAGCGACACGGTGTGCTTTCGCATGTTTAGCGCAGTTGGTCAGTGCCTCTTGAATAATTCGGTAGAGGCAAATGCATATCGGTTCCGGGAACCGGTCAAGCCTGCTTTGTATAGTGATCGCCACGGGAACGCCTGTGCGCTGGGAGAACTCCTTGGCCTGCCACCGTAGTGCCGGTTCTAAGCCGAGGTCATCCAGCATAGAAGGCCGTAAGAGCAACGCGAGGTTTCGCACCGAGTGTAGTGCTTGCTCCGCCAATTGTTTTAGACTTTGTAACCTGACGTGGAAGACTTCATCCGGACTGCCATAAGTCAGGGTCCCCAACTCCATCCGCAATCCGGTGAGCACCTGTCCGACCTCGTCGTGCAATTCACGAGAGATGGTTCTTCTCTCTTCCTCCTGAACGAGAATGAGCTGATTCGATAACCGTCGGAGTTCTGATTCAGCTTTATCTGCACGTGTCTTTACTCGCGTTGAGATCGTCTCGAATCTAAACAGATATGCCGTGCTCATCCAAGCTATTGCGAACTCGAGGGCAAACAGCAGAAACGCCGATTTCGTCGCGAATTCCCTCATACTGGACTGCTCGCCTTCGATTCCCTGTGAGTCTCTCCATAGGTTTTCTTCATTGAGGGCGTCGATTCGCTCCGCGATTCTCAAGACTTCATTTGGCAGGCCTTGGTCTCGGCTTGGCGAACTGACCTCCGAACTACTCAGATCCCTCAGACGTCGATCTACGGTTTCCCAATATAGGTCGAGATTCCCGCGCAGAGCGACAAGCTGGTCACGATCCTTTGGATCGAGAAGTGCGGACAAGGTTTCAGAATTGTGATCTATTCTACGGTGTATATCCTCTATTTGGAGCCCGATGGAGTTGATGTCCAGTGGTCTAGAACTGGCGCCAATCATCTCCTCCACCTTGTAAAGGCTGCTCCGAATATCGGTAATCGCAACATCTACCGATTGGTAGCTCCTTTGCAACTCCTTCGTCCGCGCTCGAGTGCGTTCTGTCTGACGCAAGGCTAGCCAACCGAAGAATGGAAGAAGTAAGAGCAGGACAGCAAATGAACCACCTACAATCGGCCAGATTCTTCTATGCTCTTTTTGGATCGCTTGGCGTGTAAACGCGAGCCAGCTCTGATTGGCAAACGAGCGAAGTTTGTCTCTCCCAGACATCCAGAGCATCACGGGGACCGAGTCTGCGATGATGCGAACGCGTCCTTCACTTTTGCCCAGAGCTTCCCCCGCCCGCTTTCGCGCCAGAGCACGAGCAAAGACGTCTCCAGCTTGTCGAAATCGTGAAACCAGACGGGAATCCCATGTCTGAAATCTGTGGAACGTGCTTGCACTCATTCTGCCAAGCTGTTCGCCTCCAACCTCGAGGGGGATCTCCAGCCACGATTTCACACCCACAGACCGAATGTAATCTCTCTCAGCAGTAGCTTCCTCGGGCAGATCCTTTGGCGCGGATACACAAACGATTTCACCGTTGATGATGCGGCTTGACAGCCATGGGTAGTGCTCATCGAAGTCTTCGGCTGGCGGAGGTGGAACTCCTTCTCTTCCCCACCAATGACTGACGGTTCCATTCTTCGCGTTAAGGTCAGTCAAGAGGATGGCGGTCCCGTCCAGATCCAAAACCTCAGCAATGGCTTTCAGGCCGTTTGTTATTTCGCCGTCAATGGAGTCGACAGCGAGGTCGGTAAAACTCTCTACCAACCTCGATACCACTCTCTCCAATTCAACGTCCGAATGCAGCTCTTGCGTTCGCTCCAGATCGCTGACGTCTTGAATAGCGCTTAATACCGTGTTTCCTTCATCGGTCTTGAGTAAGCTTGCTGGGCTGATCTGAATAGGAAATTCCAGCAGTGTCCCCGTTGGCCGCGCTCCGGCTGTTGGCTCGTGCGCAGCATGATGGTTCCGAAATCGTTCGGCCATCAACATCTCAAACGGCTCGTCAGAGAGGTCTTCGTGACGGTATCCAGACCTCATTTGTGTTTGGACACTCATAGCGATATTTGAGCCGGCCGATATATGGTTTGTTATCGAACTCTTAGGATCGCAAGAGATTAGTGTCAGGGACTCTGTCGTCATAAATGATTGCCTTTCGTTTCGCTTTCGAGGTCCTGTGATATGAGTTAGTAAGGCTAGGTACGCGATACAGGTCGAGAGAACGATCTCGCCACAAATCCCGCTGGTACTTGGTCGCGGAAGCCGGCGGAAATCAACGAACGCTAAACGCACTGTTGGGTTAGACACGTCTCCGCATCAAAACCGAACTCGGTATGTCTCAGTGTGCCTTCCCAACTCGGAAGTTGTGCCAATGCAGACCGGAGAAAATCAAATTCGTAGAAAAGATTGGGCAGTCTGTTCGCATCCCTACTTGCTAGCTTTTTCCCGCTACCTAGTAAATCTGTCAGTGACGTCTGGCGATATCGGGGTGCGACAATAACAAACTAGTTATCGCTAACGGTGCGTACAGGGGCGGCCTGGGTTCTCCGTGAATTTTTGACAAAACTAATCTAACTAGAGTTTTATTAGTCACACGCGTGCGCATCCCGTTTGGGATGGAGTTCCGGGCGTGCGATCGTTTTGGAGACTAGGCGCAATCGATACAGCTCCCCCGCCAGGATCTGCTTCCTGATGCTGCAGCACAAAGCGGAGTAGGCTTGTGCACGAACTCATGAGGAGAGTTCTGATGAAGTCTCTCCTGTTCATCGCGGTTCTTCTGCTGACCAATGCGATTGTGTTCGCACAAACGGAAGGTGCCCGCATCTCCGGCCGGGTTACGGATGTGACCGGCGCAGTGATCATCGGGGCTCAGTGCACGATCACTGACATTGACACCAATGTCTCGACATCCACTAAAGCCAACGAGGAAGGAATCTACGTCATCCCCGGTGTGCATCCGGCTACCTACCGGCTGTCCATCGAAAAGGAGGGCTTTCGTACTGTCGTCCAGCCCAGCCTGCAGCTGTACGCTCAGGACGCCGTCAACGAAAACTTCACACTCGCACCCGGTCTCAGGACAGAGAGCATAACTGTTGAGAACGACATTACTGGGCTCCAAACCCAATCGGCGACTGTCAGTACGATGGTCAACCAACAGTTTGTGGACAACATGCCGCTCAATGGACGCAGCTTTCAGTCCCTGATCGCGCTGGCGCCCGGTGTAGTATTCACTTCCTTAGATAGCGGCGCCGGTCAATTCACCGTAAATGGACAGCGTTCCGACGCGAATTACTTCATGGTCGATGGAGTGAGCGCAAATTTCGGCGTGCAAATCGCTTTCCTCGGTCAGGCGGTGGGCGGCGCGATACCGGCATTTACCGCTCAGGGCGGCACCAACGGATTCGTCTCAGTCGATGACATGCAGGAGTTTCGCATTCAAACCTCGTCATATGAAGCCGAATTTGGACGGACACCCGGAGGGCAGATCTCAATCGTCACAAAATCCGGCACCAATCAGTTTCACGGGACAGCATTCGACTACTTACGCAACGACGTCTTCGACGCCCGCAACTACTTTGACGCACCTCCTCTTCCCAAGCCCCCGCTCCGTCAGAATGACTTCGGCGGAACCTTTGGCGGGCCTATGCTCAAAAACAAAACTTTTTTCTTCTTCTCGTACGAGGGACTACGCTTGCAACTGCCTCAAACGGCCTCAGGCCTGTTCTACACTCCGTCCGCTCGCGCGGCGGTCGCACCCGTCTATCAGCCGCTGGTCAATGCGCTCCCCCTCCCCGACCCCACAACTCCCCTCGTCGACCCCTCTTGCGACGACATCACGAATCCATGCCAGGCGACTCTTACTTCCGTCTACTCCAATCCGTCCGAACTCAACTCGACTAGCTTCCGCATAGACCACAACCCCACCCAGAAAGTCAGCCTGTTTGCACGCTACAGCCACGCGCCATCATATGGCGGAACCCGCACTTGGGAAATGGTCGCATATAGCGGCGTCGATATGGACACTCTGACAGTCGGGGCTACCATCGTGCTCACTCCTTCCACGCTGAACGACTTTCGTGCAAACTGGAGCAGAAATACAGCCACCTACAACAACGTGCTTACCGCCTTCCATGGCGCTGTGGTACCACCACAGTCAGCTCTATTCCCGCCATCGTCCCCCTATGATCCAGGTACGGATAACGGTCTGGTCTTCTTTCCGGGTGGGACCATGGTTGGGCAGGGCCCCTACTCCAACAACGTCCAAAGACAACTCAACCTAGTGAATACCCTCTCGTGGGCCTTCGGGACACATCAGTTTAAGTTCGGTATCGACTATCGTCGCTTGAGTCCTAGCGTTTCGGATGGAACTGGATATGCCTTTTTCCCTTCCACCTTCGCGCAGTTGACGGCAGGAACCGTAGACTCCGCTTTATTGTCGGTAAGCAACTTTTTTTCGGTGAGCGTAAATAACTTCTCCTTATTTGCTCAGGACTCTTGGAAGACCACGAGTCGTCTAACCATCAACTATGGGTTGCGGTGGGAGATCAACACCCCGCCCGTCTCGACAACGTCAGACCAGCCTCTTTATGTAACACGAGGAATCTTCGACTCGAACCCGCTCGCGGTAATACCAGGCAGTCTCTGGCACACCAGATTTGACAACTTTGCCCCACGCATCGGCGCCGCATACCAGATCACGCCCAAGACCGTGGCGCGGGCTGCGTTTGGCGTCTTCTACGATCTCGGATACGGTTCCTTCGCCGATGCCTCTGTCTACTTCCCACATCAACGTCACATCTTCGCTTCCTTTTCCACGCCAGTACCTTTCGACCTGGCTAACCCGGGCTTTGCGCCCCCGGCATTCTCAACCACAATCGATGCGAATGTACTGAATATAGGCGCAGTCGACTCAAACCTGCTCCTTCCTTACACCCTGCAGTGGAATGCAGCAGTCCAGCGGGAGCTGGGAGCGAATCAGACAGTAACAGCAACCTATGTAGGGGCCAACGCGAACCGCTTGATGCGCGCAGACAGGATATATGCCCCTCTGTTGGTGGGCATTGGCATTGGCGGATCGGTCTTCGCTACACGGAACGCCGGGTACGCCCACTTCAACGCCTTACAGATCCAGTTCCAGCGTCAAATGTCCCACGGCCTTCAGGCTCTGATCTCCTACAATCTCGCAAAATCAAGCGATCTAGGTTCCGATGACAGCAACGCCCTTGCCGCGGCGAGCGTCAGTCAGGTCGTGCTGCCATCACTGACGCCCTCGGACTTCGACATACGAAATTCCTTTGCCGGAGCAGTCTCCTACCAGATCCCAGCGCCTGCATGGGGCCGCGTAGCCGACGCGATCTTCAGCAATTGGGCCGTCGACGGTCTGCTACGGGTAAGCTCAGGACCGCCAATCAATATCACGACGCGCGCAGTATCGCCCGTGTTTGGCTCCTACCGAACTCAAGCCCAGATCGTTCCGGGCCAGCCCTTTTGGATTCCGGATTCGAGCCAACCCAGCGGCACAGCATTGAATCCCGACGCCTTCACGAAACCTCCAATCGGAGCCGTAGGGGACTTCCCCAGGAACGGGCTGCGCAGTCCCTACTCAATAAACCAGACCGACCTCGCCGTGCGGCGGCGTTTCAACCTGACCGAACGCGTCTCCCTCAATGTGCGCGCAGAGTACTTTAATATCTTCAACCACCCGATGTTCGGAGCTCCAGGGGCAAGCGAACCGGGCCATCCGTTTGATCCCACCTTTGGCAAAATAGGTCCTGGCTCCACGACGAACGACCGGCTCGGCAACAGCGCAGCCACCTTGGGAGGACAGAGCGCACTGTACACATTAGGTGGCCCGCGCTCCGCTCAGTTCAGCATCAAACTGCAGTTCTGAAGGCGCGTCTGCCCCAAAATGCTCTCCGCGCACGTCACCATTTCCCAAATCGGGAACAATACAAAAATAAATCCATCATCCGTGGCATGTTTTTCACACCCAAAAAACGACCCTGAACTCACCAGCTTTCCACCACGAACTCACCATCAAAAAACCACGTTCTGCCAACCGTTTTTTTCAAAAACCCCCCGCAAAAACACCACAGTCTCTCCACAAAAAAAATACCAGAATATACAGCAGCCCAAGTGAGCCTACGGGTGATTGGCTTGTCCCAGGTAGGCAAACAGGAGACGTTGACCGCTGGGCGTCTTGGCCCCGCCCTGCGGCTCAACGGTCACAAAGATAGAGCTAATCTGCTTAAGCGCTGCAGGATCGGCCGACTTCAGCGCCCAACGTCCTTGCATCGTATTGTCAGCCTTCAAAAACCCAAGACTACGCAACGAGCCTGCTTTGCCATCCTGCTGCGCCCACACCTCATAGGTCACCTTGCCGCCGTTTTTAGCCGGGTCGTTTAGATCAAAGGCATAAAAAACCAGCGACTTACCTTCCGTCAGAAAAATACGGCCGAAAGCTTTACCAGACTTTCCATCGGGATCAGTGTCCCGAACGTCTATGACATGCAACTGACGAGCACCCATCAAGTTGCGAGCATCTCCACCTGCAGTGGCGAGCTGCATATTAACGTTCGCCTTGGCCGTTTTCAATTGCGCAGACAGTTCGTTGATGCGAATCTGGTCCGCCACAACCGATGCCTGATCAGAAGCGCGGGCCTTCTTCAAGGCTGCCAACTCCGTTCTCGTATCGGCCAGCAATTTTTCCTCTGTCTTCCGTTTGGTCTCTGCCTCTTCGAGTAACTGGGTGTTGCGAGACAGTGGCTGCGCTGTGTCTGCTCGCGTCTCGCCCTTGTCATGGCTTCCCCCAGAGGTTAGTACGGCCATTTGCGTACGCAGGCCCGCAGCTTCGCGCTGGTATTCAGCATTTGTCTGTTCCAAGCGGGAGATCGACGCTTCGAGGGCCGAGTTCTGCTGTGTTAAACGGTCGAGCTGTTGGCGCGCTTGCATTGGACCTTGGTCATGCTGCCGAAACGGTGGTCCAAGATGATGAGAGAAGTAAAGAACTGCGGTCACGATAACGGCAAGTCCACAGGCGCTCGCAGATGCGAGACTGAAACGTGGCCATTCGGAGTGGGCCGCTTTTTTGACCTCTGGCGAAAACGCTATACCTTCGAGCGAAGCTCTTCTGATAAACCGCTCTGTTGCTCCCGAGTCAGGGCGGCTCATGATCATATTGATGCTCCGTCCAAAGGGACTTTGTACCGTGGGCAAGCCAAAGTGCATAATTTCGCTGAATTCCGCCACCGCGCTCTTGCATTCCGTGCAGGTATCGGCATGCTGTCGTAGATCCGCGAGCTCGTCGTCACCCAGGTAACCGCCTGCCGCGAGCGCGGCTAACTCCTCATAGTGTGAATGGTCACTCATCTTCGCCTAACATTTTGCCAGCCGGGGGCCGAGTGATAAAGGAGCGCAACTTTTGGAGGCCTCGATAATAATGATGTCTCACGTTCGAGAGAGAGTTCCCCGTCTTATCTGCAATTTCCTGCATCGAAAGTCCGTCATAGCTAGCCAACTCAATTACCCGTTTTTGAGAGTCGCCCAAGGAGGCTAACCCCTCTTGCATCAGTAGTCGTAACTCAGCGGGTGCATACCTGCCCGATGTCACAAATTCTCTGCGCGACAACGAATCTAGATCGTCCGCATTTTCCTGATCGTAGAAATTCCGTGTATTCAAATACTGTTTGCGATTGAATGCACGATGATAGGCAAATTGCAGTAACCACACTTTGAGTGTGCCTTTCCGAGGATCGAATTGTGCCATCGAACGGTAAATTTCGAAAAAGACATTTTGCGTTACGTCCTCCGCCTCACCGCGGTCCCTAACGATCTTGAGCGCAATACTGAAGACGAGACGTTGGTATCGCTCAAACAGTACTAGGAGAGCATCATTAACGCCCTCTTGCAACCGCACCATCAACTGATCATCAGTCAGCAATTTTAGCTGAGCAAGCGTCGGTTGTACTGCGCCCGAATCGGCTCCCGGATTTACCAATCGACCTCCTCACCAGAAACGTTGAGTGAGAGCCGGTGAATCTTGCTGAAATCGTTCCAAATGAAAATGTGGGACGCTTATCAACGGATCACCCATCCTCACAACCCGGTTGACATCGCCACAGCCAATTACAGCAGCCCCTTAGAAAAGCTAGAACCTGCTTCTGTTGATAGTCTCAACATCTAAATGCTCCACTCCAGGCCATTAATTCGCAAGCACAAGGCTTTCTGAACAAACCTAATGTCGGTTAAGCAACTTCGATCTGAGGGTGCGTGGAAGTAAATGGTCCAAGGAGTCAGCGCCTAAAGATTCATGCTCCGTCGTATAACGTCCACGACACGTTCGCCCGGCTTATCTAAAAAATGCCTTATCCAGACTGACCAACCGAAGAGTAGGAAAAGTGAAAGAAAAAGAGCACATGAGCAGATACAATCGGCCAGATCCATTGCATACGACTTCCCTCTAATTAACCGGAACGGTCCACTCATTAATCGCAGCTCATGTTACTCCCCCATTCGTCGACTTTGCGCACATAAAATACTCCAAGCGCTCGTCGTCAGTATGTCTCGTAGGCCTTTTCCATCGGCATCGGCAGTTTTTCGTTATCGACTCAGTGATGAGTAACCGCTTATTTCACATGTGCGCCAAATTGAACATGGAAACGTGAGTCATTCTCAATCACGCGCTCGGAGGCGAGCGAGGCCACGCATTTTTGACACATTTCTGGTGGGTTAAGGGGATAACAATGGTCCAGCATCCCGTTTACTATCTCCTTTCTATTCTCTCAAACTCTGCCAACTGTTCGGGCTGAGGCATATGAGCGAGCAGCCCCAGTCGATCGCGCGATCCCTAACTTGTCGGCTCAGAACATCGATACTCAAACCCCTTTTCGACCCAGGATGGCGATTGCAGCATCGGAATTTGCGTTCTAAGGACAACAGACATGACAGACCGCAAGAAGAAGATGGTCCAGCGTAGCTTGTGCTACAGCACTATCACCTTGGTTGGCTCCCTTGTATTCTGTGGAGTCCTTGCAGGTCAGGATCTTCCGGCTAGCGTTTCGGCCCAAGTCCCGCAGCTGTCAACGGCTCCCAGCATGGGGTTGAAGACGCTATTCGCCCCGCCTTACGATGGCAAGCCTGGCAATCTCCAGCAGGCGAATGCGAGTTCCACGTCTGCACGCTCAGAGGCGTACTCGGAACCCGCGATTACTCCGTCTGGACCGCGTCTCATCACGCTGCAGGAGGCGCAACAGAAAGCAGCTCCAGTGGCCAACCCCTCCCTTGCGCGTCTTGGACAGCTTCAGATTGAAGTAGCCAGACAAGCTCGACTGGGGACAATTTCCAGTTTCTTCCCTCAAATAAATTCCGCCTTCGGGAACTTCCACTTCAACAAGTTCATGGGGCAACTGCTTGAGGTGAATCGTCCGATCGCGGGTACGACGACATCGGTTGGGGTACCGCTGACTGGGAAAGATCAAACCCTTGTTGCCGTCACCGCGACACAGCCGATAACGCCCCTATTCCAACTTCGCCAGCTCTATAAGATCGGGCTTGCTGACGAGCGCATTGTGAGAGCTAGAGCAGGCATGCCCGTCTCCGAGACGGCAGACAACGTCGAGAAGACCTATTACGGATTATTGGTTGCGCAACGGCAACTCGCCCTCGCCAAAATGAAAGCTATGGAAACAGGGAATAAGGGGTTGGTGGCCAGTAATTCGACAATACCCGTGGCATCAGACAGCCGCAACGAGGAGTTGATTGAAACAAACAACGCACTGGCGATCGCAACTACCAGGGTGAAAGACTTGACGGCATCACTCAACAGCATGCTCGGTTGGCCGTCCGATACGGAGCTGCAGTTGGTGCCTCCCGAGCTGCGTTTTGAAGACATCTCGCTTAAGGAAGCCACCGACAAAGCTTTAGCTGCGAATCCTGAGGTGGTGGAGGCGGAGCAAAACGTAGTAAAGGCGCGAGCTGCTTCGACAATACAAAAATTGGCTTATGTTCCGGTGGTCGCCGCGATGGGCGGATACGCGTATAACAGCAACGCAATTCCTCTCTTGCCGCGTGACTTCTCTTTCATAGGACTGGTGGCTACCTATAACCTGTTTGATTTTGGCAAGCGGGAGCACACGATAAAAGGGGCGGACGCACAGGCTGAAATGGCAGAGATCGCTCTGCAGTTAACCAAAGCTAAAGTCGCCGCAGCTGTGAAGAACAGCCATCTCGAAGTGGAGCATTCGCGACAGCTCAGCGAACTCGCCCGCCGTCTCGATTCAACAATAAAGTTGGAAACAACGAACTATGAAGAAAACGGTGTGGATATCACCGCGGCAAAGAAAGCCAACGTAGAGGCAGAGATGTTTCAAGCCGATCTCGCCTACCGTCAAGCCTTGGCCAGCCTAAAGACCTTGATGAGTGAACCGTAAAGCGACTGATTCGCGTCCAGTAATCGAGTTCGGAAGGATCCACAAGCAGGTGCAAATTGCCCGGTAGATGTGAGCCTGGAACCCAGGATGCATTTGCGGAAGGAGAGAGAATGAATTCTCAGGCGCTCAAATTTGAACATGGAGCCAGACAAGCTGCAAAGTTCTACCAGCTAGATAGGCGATTGAGCCCACATACGGATTCCCACCAACTATCCGAACGCGAATTGTGGACGGCCCGCCATTCGAAGCTCTGTAGCGTATCTTTACTGCTACTGTTCTTTGTCTATTTGGAAACCTGCAAGTCTTATGGCGACGCGGCTCTCCTGATTGAAGAGCCCTATGGCTTCTTCGGCAGCATCAATCCGACGGGTCATTCGGCAATTTACCTTAATCGCTTTTGCGCGGAGACTCCGACCAAATTGCGCCGGTGCGAACCCGACGAGACAGGCGTGGTGATCAGCCGTTACTCGCGCATTCGGAAACTGGATTGGGTTGCGGTGCCTCTGCTCCCCTACTTGTACGCCGTCGAGAAGGCTGAGGATGTGCCAGGGTGGGTCGAAGCGGCAACCGTCGAAAGAATGCGAAAAGAATACGCGGAAGCCCATTTGGAATCGCTGGCCTCTCTGAGACAGGGATACGATAAGAAAAATGTATGGCCACAGTTGCTGGGGGTGGCATACATTCGAAAAATCTATAGCTTCGCAATCGCAACGACCGAAGAGCAGGATGATCTTTTAATCGGTGAATATAACGAGAAGGAGAACCGCAGCCATTTCAATTTATTCACTGACAACTGCGCCGACTTCTCTAAAAACCTCCTTAATTTCTACTATCGCGATGCAGTGCATCGAAGCATCACCGCAGACATCGCAATTGCAACGCCCAAACAAGTCGCCAAATCGCTGGCGGCTTATGCGCATAAACACGATCAACTCGAATTAAATGAAATCATCATTCCACAGGTATCTGGAAGCCTTTCTCGTAGCCACACGCCTCGAGGGGTCTCGGAATCGCTTCTGAAAACTAAAAAATATGCTTTGCCGATCGCGGTGTTTTACCCCTATTATTTGGCTGGCATTGCCATAACCTATCTGGCAAATGGCCGCTTCGATCTTGCGAATCACGCCAAGGCAGTCAAGATCCTCGACCAAGAACAGGCTCTTGTGAGCGGGAAGATCAACTTCCCTGCCGACCGATTGGCGGCAGAGGCACAACAGGTCCGAGTCCAAGCAATTCCCGAAGATTTCGATTTTCGATCGATATGACTTTCGAAAACCACTTGAATTTCTCTACGCCGTTAAGGCTTGTTTTCCTCACAGATCGCGCTGATTTCGATCGGCTCACCTTGTTGTCAACCGGCACTGAAGTTTGGAGTTTCCTCACATTGCCACGCTAAGAGGTTCCCGATATGAATTTTTTCAAAAAGATAATCCTGGTGATTTTCGCAATCGGAATCATAGCGTTTTACGTAACTGTTGTGTGGATGGGCGTCACCGAGGAGAGCCGTCGTTCCCTCATCATTGTCAAATCCTCTGCATCGAACGACGACTTCGTGACCATCGACGTCCGGGTAACGTCCGTAAACACTTCTCAGGGACTACTTTATGAGCGCATTAGGTTGGTTCCGATGGGTCGCTTTGCGCTGGACAAGGCTACGCCTGCCACTGATCTGAGGCTCTTGATCAATTCCCTAACCGGAAAACAAGTCGTAATCTTTCCCAAAGGAGAGCGAATCGCTCCAATCGAGGTGAGCAGTCTTCTCTATGGAAATCAGAACAGATATCCCTTCGATCACTATTCGACGGACATCGAGCTTCTAGTCACTGCGCCAATGAGAAACAAAGTTCAGTCCCTACCCGTGCAAAAACTCGACGACACTGCCGATCCGCTCGCTACAGCACTGGTCGTTGGAACGAACGACCTCGATCGGAGCGAAACGATACCGATCAGCGAAACCTTGACCGCTTCATTTCAAGGTATCAAGTTCGACGGAACAATAACCGAGGACAATACATACAAACTGATGCACACCACGATCGCCATACGCAGAGCAAACAATGTGATTAGCGTTTCTCTCATTGTCATGACTGTGATGTTTGTTCTAGCTGTCAGCATCATGGGCATGGTATTTCAACTGACTGCATCGCCCGGAGTGGTCAACCTGAGGCCGCTCTCACTCAGCGTCGCGCTTATCTTCGGTCTTCCAGCCCTCCGTAATGTCCAGCCCAACGTGCCCGGAATGGGCGTCCTCAGCGATTACATATCATTCATTTGGGCCGAAATTATGGTCTCGATCTCCGCGATCACTTTGGCTTGGGTCTGGATAATTCGTTCCAGGGAAAGCCGAAAATCAAAAGCTCCGCAGGCGAATGATCTCATCAGGTAGACACTCCACATTTGAGAGTCGAAGAGCGCTTACATCCCGAAGTTATTACCAGATGGATCGAGATTGTATGAGTTCCCGGATGATTGTCGGATTTTAGACCTCAAAGTGAGCATCATGCTCACGGTGTGAGGATTTGGCCTGCATCGCCGCCATCCGCTTCAAGAGGCTGGGTTCAGGGATTCGTCGATGGCCACCATTATCTTCCCGTCGAGAACTTTAACTGGGTAAGCAGCCACCCCGTATCCAGGGGAACTGAGCGTGCTCCCGGTGGTGACGTCATACTTCCAGCCGTGACCGCGGCAGGTGACGATCTTGCCATTGAGCTTCGACGTTCCGAGCGATACTCCTTGGTGGGGGCAGGCATTATCCATGGCGTAGATAACTCCGTCCACGCTGAAGAGTCCGATGTCCTTGCCTTCTATCGTGACCACCGTGCCCTCTCTGGGAGGGAGTTGCTCCAGACTCGCTACCTCCACATAATTCGCCATCTGTGATCCTCCGCTATTTCCTTCCTTTTTCCGTCAGTTGAGCGCGCTGAAGCTCATCGGCCAGAACGGGGATACCTATATTGCTCGCCTGCATCCCTTGGGCGACACAGATTTTGAAAACTTCCATGATCTCTTCTATCGTTGCCCCGAGCTTCAAGGCCGTCTGGATGTGTCGGCGTGTTCCGGGCGCGTACATATGAGTAATCGACGCATCGACGGCGATGCTCAGTAGTTCCGCCAGCTTGGGCGAGAGTACGCCGCTAGTGTAAATCGGGAGGCTCACCGCGATGATCGCTTCCGTCCATTCTGGGGCAATCTCAAAGAACGCGTCCCAGGCTGGATTCCATTGGCCCGCGGCTTTCATCTTGTCGCAGACCGGCGTCGCCGCCCCTTTCGGCGTTGGCTTCACACCGGCCCCCTTCCCTTCTTCCTTCAGAATTGGCGCGCCCAGGCTGCACGTATGGATCGACAGAAGAGACGCGATCTTTAGGATCATCAGGATCTCTTCACGGGTCGCGCCGGCCTCGAGTGCACCGCGAATATGGCGGCGGGTTCCCTCAGCGCTCAAGTTCGTACAAGCAGCATTCACTGCAATGCTGATCAGCTCGACGTCTTTGCGCGGCAGTACGCCGCTGGTCCACGGGTCTGCGGACATCTTGAGGCATTGATCGACCCATAGCGGTTCCCATTCACGAAACTTGGCTAGCGCAGGGCTGTCCCACGGACCTGTTGATCGATCGTAAACTGACCGATCGGTGACAGATGCTATCTCTGATTTATCCGGCATTGCCATCTTACTGTCTCCTGGTCTACCGCAGGTTATTCGGCCCGCTTGAGTCATTCATCAGACCATCTTGCGCGTAGGCTGCACTGCGCCGCCCATGCTCGACGTGAAAATCTCTTTTCCCACGCCAATTTTCAATTCCGGCGCCCGAAAAATTCTCGGTGCAAAATTGTGGGTACGCCCGTCCAGACATCCGAATTCACGGTCTACCCGGGTTTCAAGAGCTGGGTACAGGCTCTGCTTCATCAGTTCGCGCCGGTTAGACAGGTAGGGTTCGGAATAGTCCTTGCTCTGAGAGCAAATGCACATCCTGCCGTTACTTGGGGAATCTTTCGATCCAACCAAGATCCCGCCTCAATCGAAGCGGGACCTTGCAGGGTTTGAATTAGGCTACCTTCATTTTCTTGGGTTCGGTCGGCCCCGGAGGCACCATACAGTAGGCCATGGGATGCGAATCGGATATCGCATGCTGGACGCTCTTCTTTCCGTCGGTCTCCCAGACCATGAAGCCGCGATCGTCTGCCCCACGATTGAGCGGCATACCGAGGTTCTTTAGCGTCTCCTCCACGCTGTTGTACGTGACCCCGATTTTCATGATCTTGCGCGCTTCCTCCGCTGTCGCTACCTTGCGACCGAAGGCCTCGGCATTTCTAACTATCGCCTCGATCTGCTGTATCGTCGTCATGCGCTCCCGCTTGCTGTTCCACAGATTGTCCTCGATGCCGACCCGCGCGTGCTGACCGAGGAGGATCGCCATATTTTGGCTGACGGCATTGATTCGCATCCCGCCCCAAAAGGTGACGATTGCACCCTGCGGTTCGCGTTGGAGCCAGTGCATCCAATCAAATGGATTGTGACCGCATCCGCCCCCGCCGTACGTGGTTATGTTCGTGTTCAGGGGGCCCATGTAAGCCCCATGGCGGATGAGCCGCTCCACGATCTCGAGCTGGTGAACATGCGCCAGCGTGAAATAGGGCTGGATACCAGCCTTTTTCAGGCGCTTCAGATGCTCCAGGTAGAAGGCGGGACCGGCGTCGGTATACATGCCGGCGTAGGATGCGATCACCTTCGGATCCTCGAGATGCGTCCCTTTCACATCCTCCGCGGTCCACATCTGCGTGATGTCGAACATGGAGGTGCCGATAGCAACCGTGACGGTCTCCGGCGTGGGCTTCAGTTCCGCGAGCATGTGACGCGTGTCGTAGTCCAGCCACTTGGCCTTGTCGCCGTCGCTCTTGGGCGAGAAGGCGATCGAGCCACCGACCTGGATGATCAATTTCGGCACGGCTATCTTGAGGCGTTCGAGCAAGTAATTGTAGTGCTCGATATCCGCCGAGAGGTGGCCGGTCGCGGGGTTGCGCACGTGGAGGTGCAGGACAGTAGCGCCTGCGTTGTAGCAATCCACCGCCGCCTGAACTTGCTCGTCCCAGGTGACGGCGATATCGGGAGCGTCGCCCGGCAGCCACGTGGGCCCATAGGGCGCTGCAGTAATGATCAGAGGTTGCATGTTCTCGGGATACAGTGAGTCGTCGCTATAGTACATTTTTAATCTCCTTTTCGTCTCTCTTGGTGTTGACTGGCTAATCGAGCTCTTCGATGTTGTTTGGCTTCGCGCCTGCCGTCCCCTTTCGGAGTCCACCTGGTCGGAACGTCAATCCTCCGGTTCAGGTGGTGGAAACGCAGCCGAGTCAGCCTGCCAGACGGCAAAGATGTTTCCCTCGGGGTCTGCGAGAACTGCGTACCAGCCGGTCTTCGGGACTGCCGCCTTCGGACGCAATACCGAGCCGCCGAGCTGCTGCACTCGGGCAACTGCCTCATCCAGGGAATCGACATTGACGTAGTGCACCCAACTGCGTGGTTCAGGGATTGGCCGGTACGTTAATCCGCCGTTGAAACCGTTTGTGTGGCCCGGTTCTGTCTGAATACGCCAGTAATCGATTCCCGGTGCTTTTTCCAATTGCCAACCAAACAAGCCGTGATAGAAGTCGGCCAGCTCGCTGGGTTTGCTGGCGTAGATTTCGAAGTGTGTTACTGAACTCATGACGTAACTCCAATAAAGTTGGCGCAGACAGCTCAAGGACGTAAGTTGGTCACCGAACGAAACGTAGCGAACTAGGGTTCACTGTCACCCTGGCTGTTCTGTCTCAAGTTAGGCGAGTTATTCTGGCCTGCTCCCTAACGGCAGACTTTGAGAGAACCGAAACAGATAGTAAGCGGACTGCCGAACAGCTGCTATCCCCTCAATCCACTAGAAACGGTCCAAAAAGGGCGGACTGCTTACTTAGCATTTTTGCGATTGCTGGGCAGCAGGTCACGTTATTCGGCTGGCTTTGCCTTGCCGGGATGAATTGCCATGCCAATGGCCTTAGATCAGTTGGCTATGGATGCCTGAAGACGGTGATTCTGGCGTCTAGGGACTTTTGTCGGGCGATGTCACGCATTAAAGGGAGAGACGTGGCCTGCAGTCACTTCTAGAGTGAGACTGTCCGGCAGCGTCTGTGCACGTTTTTCTTTCCCCGATGCCCAATCGCCTTCGCAGCGATTGCACGTATTGTCTGGCCGTCTTAACGGGAGGAATCGCTTGCCAAAGGACGAAGAGAAGGTAATGAGGAAAGGTCGCGGAAACATGCAGGTAAAAATACTTCAAGCAAGGCCGCCGTTTGAGGCTGTCCACCGCGGAATCGCGTTGCTCTGTGCGTTGCTTCTAGTACCCGGCGATCTCACAGCGTATGCCCAATCGACCCCGCAACAAGATGCATCGCAGGAGCAGCCCGCGCCGAAGATTCCGAATGACCAATTGGATTCTCTGGTGGCGCCCATCGCACTCTATCCAGATCCGCTGCTTGCCCAGGTTCTTGCTGCGTCCACCTATCCATTGGAAATCATCCAGCTTCAGCAGTGGTTGGCGCAACATAAAGACCTGAAGGATAAGGCGCTGGTGGACGCTCTCGAGAAACAAGACTGGGATCCCAGCGTCCAGGGCATCGCCCCGCTGCCGGATGTGGTCAAACAACTTGCAGAAAACATCAAGTGGACCACCGACCTGGGTAATGCCTTTCTGGCGCAGCAAAGTGACGTGATGGAAGCGGTTCAGCGCATGCGCATGAAGGCCAAGGGTGCGGGAAACCTTAAATCCACTGCGCAGCAGAAAGTGGAGACGAAGACTGTGGAAAACAAAACTGTCGTCGTGATTGAGCAGGCTAAACCTGAGGTCATTTACGTTCCCAGTTATAACCCCACAGTGGTCTACGGCGCGCCAGCCTATCCGTATCCACCGATCGTCTACCCTCCGCCCCCTTCTACCGGAGAGGTCGTCGCGGGAATGGCTATTTCGTTTGGCATTGGAATGGCGATGGGGGCAGCGTTCCATGGAGGCTGGGGATACAACTGTGGCTGGGGCGGGGGCGGCAACAATAACATCAACATCAACAATAACAATAACTTCGTAAACAATTCCAACCGAAACAATGTAAACCGTCCGTCACAGCGGCCCGCGGGCGGCGGCAACGGCAATTGGCAGCACAATCCTCAGCACCGCGGCGGCGCTCCTTACTCAAACCGAGCCACTGCGAACAAATTTGGCGGCTCTGCCCGGGGCGATTCCATGTCCTCACGACAAGCGAACGCGCGTCAGAACCAGGGTCAATTCGGCGGACGGCAACAGGCAGGCTCGATGGATCGCGGCGGCGGCCGGCAACAGGCAGGCGGAATGGATCGCGGCGGCGGCGGGCGGCAACAGGCAGGCGGGATGGATCGTAGCGGCGGTGGCCGGCAACAGGCAGGCGCAACGAATCGTGGCGGTGGTGGCGGCGGGGATCGCATCGGTAACCAAAGCGTTTCCCGTGGAGGAGGAGGCGGCGGCGGAGCTTTCGGAGGCGGAGGCGGCGGCGGCGGGCGCGGTGGCGGAGGCTACAGCGGAAGCAGTGCGAGAGCCAGCAGTTCTCGGGGATCCTCCAGCATGGGCTCCCGAGGTGGCGGCTCCAGGGGTGGCGGACGGCGGAGGTAGCAAAGTCATGATCAAGGAAAATCACATGAGATCAAATACGTTCAATTTCTTGCCATCGAAATCCCTTGTCGCCGCACAGGTGGTCGCGCTATCGTGCGCCCTGACAGTCTTCGTCAATGCAGCTCCGCAATCGAGCCAAATCGCAGCAGCAGCATTGCAGCCCGCACAGACGTCGTTTGCCACGCCAAAACAAGCTGCCGAAGCTCTCATTCAGGCGGCAGCAAACTATGATGTGCCTTCTCTAATGGGAATGTTAGGGCCGGATGGCAAGGCCATCGTCTCGTCGGCGGACGCCGCTCGAGACAAGAACAACGCGGCCTCATTTGCCGCGGAGGCTCACGAAAAGACTGAGGTGACCACAGACCCGAAAAACCCCAATCGCGCCATCCTTTCCGTTGGCAGCGAAGAGTGGCCACTTCCAATCCCCATCGTTAAAAAAGAGGGAAAATGGTATTTCAATACCACGGCAGGCCTCAAGGAGATTCTGTACCGGCGCATTGGGACTAACGAACTGGACGCCATTACTATCTGCCGCGGTTATGTAGAAGCTCAGAAGGATTACGCAGAGCAGATACACGACGACTCCGGAGTGAATCAATACGCGCAGAGAATTATCAGCACGCCTGGAAAGCAG
>DATDHL010000625.1:0-4096 GCA_036521575.1 Edaphobacter sp.
GACTCCTCAGAGGAGACATTGACGCCAACGATGAGGAGTCATTTACGCCAGCTAGGGGAGA
The DNA here is from genome assembly GCA_036521575.1 of Edaphobacter sp. GTDB lineage: Bacteria > Acidobacteriota > Terriglobia > Terriglobales > Acidobacteriaceae > Edaphobacter. The sequence continues at coordinate 62 of DATDHL010000625.1, forward strand.
TATTGACGTCTCCTATATGGGAAGAATCGGTCAAGGATCTGTCAGTAAGGAATCGGTCAGTGCAATCGGTAAGAGCGCGAGCGCACATGCAAAGACTGTTGCTGCTCGTATCTCAGAGGTAGTGAACACAGACATACCAGAGCTTGTCATCAAGATCGCACTCAGGCACCCACGGAGCCGGATGCGGATGTGGACGAGGCAGAACGTGGGGCAAGCGGACGAGTCGGCAATCCTTGACGCGTGATACCTACAGCGCCATGATGCGGGAACTCAAGATCAGCCTTGAGGAGCAGCGTACCTTGATGCGACATGAGGATCTCAAGACGACAATCGGCTACGGCGGAAAGTCTCCCGCAGAAGTTGGCCAGTTGGCCGACCGGCAAATGCCAAAGCTGTGGAAATGCTGAGAAGGAGGGCATAGGCGGATGTTCGGACGCTCCGGCAGATGTAGCTTGTGCATCCGGTACGACTGGCTTCTGGCTCGCCCATCTCCCGGATTGCAAGATCGCTGACGCCATCACCGCTCACTTCCTCTGAATCACTCCAACGTAGAAAAGGCCACCATCTAGAGGTGGCCTTTATTCGATTTCAATCGGCTCAAGAGCGGTCTAGATTGCTTATCTGACCGTCGATCTTACTAATTGGTTGCGGGGGTAGGATTTGAACCTACGACCTTTGGGTTATGAGCCCAACGAGCTACCGGGCTGCTCCACCCCGCTCTTTGAATATACCGCGACTACGCTCTCAGGTCAATCCTCCGAAGCGTGAGTTGCCGGTACGTCTGTGCTTCGATAATCCATAGAGTTGGCCGTAACTTTTGTCAGAAAACGGCGTCTGCATAGAGGTAAGAACTGTGCGTTCAAACCATCCGTCGCGCAGCGGGTCACGGAGGACCGATGGAGAAGAGCAGCAATCTATCTACATTTTCAAGAGCGGTGTCTTTTGTCGCTTTGTTTGCACTATCTTGTGTTGCCTTGGTTCAGGCCCAACCGGCAACTATGCCCGATGCCCAGGTCGAAGCCAACGTTCTGAAGGCCTTGGCGGGTTCGTCTCAACTGGCCGATCAATCCATCAGCACGGATACCGTATACGGCACGGTGACTTTGAGCGGCACTGTCCGTGACGAAGCATCGCGAGACCTGGCAGAGAAGCTTGTCTCCACTACCCAAGGCGTAAAAAAAGTGGTCGATGAGTTGACCATTGGAGGCTCGGCTCCAGCCGCCGCCAGCGTGACTAATCCTACGGACGACACCGCTGGCCAAGGTACAAATCCCAATCTTCAGTCCGACGGCACGATGGCTCCATCAACGGCTCAGCAATCGCAGCCAGTGCCGCCTCAGAACTATCCCGGCAACGCGGCACCACCTCAGAGTTATCCCGGCAATGCAGCGCCACCTCAGGGCTATCCCAACGGCTCAGCTCAGCAACAGGGGTACCCGGATAACTCAGTTCCACCGCAGGCATCTGCTCAGCAGCAAGCTCCTTCGCCACAGTACGGTCCATACCGCAGGCCCTACGCTCGCCCGTACGGACCGCCACCCTCCCCCTATGGTCAACAGCAGCCCTATGCCTATGCCCAGCCACAGCCTGTTGTCGTACAGCGGGGAGGCGATCCAGTCATTGTTCCCGCAGGCACTGTGCTGCGTGTACGAATCAACCAGGGCATGGACAGCCGTAAGACTGCTCCCGGGACCCCCTTTGACGGAGTCATCCTCAGCGACGTCGTCGCCGGTGGAGCGATCGCTATCCCACGCGGTGCCGCTGTTCAGGGCGTTGTAGCCGACGTCCACAATGCCGGCCAGTTCAAGGGCCGCGGCGGACTTTCGCTGCAGCTTACGCAGGTGACACTCGGCGGACAGACCTACCCGCTCGCATCCAACCTCTGGTTGCAGCAGGGTGCCGATAAGACCGGGTCCACGGTCGGCAATACCGTCGGTCTCAGCGCACTCGGCGCTATGATCGGCGCAGTCGCGGGCGGCGGCGTCGGTGCAGCAGTCGGCGCAGGAGTGGGCGGAGTCGCGGGACTTGGCGTCTCCTCGGCATCGCGCCAGGGAGAGGCTATGATCCCTGCCGAAGCGGCACTGAGCTTCAGCCTTGCTCAGCCTGCGGAGCTGACCACTGTATCCCAGGCTGAATTGAACCGTCTCGGCGCAGGCATTCCCGTCGGAGCGCCTAAGCCGATGTTGCAGCGGCGCTACCCGCCTCCTCCACCGCCACCGGGTTACTACTACGGACCCGTTTACTATCCCCGGTACTAGAGCAACGACCTAGGGTACTCCGACGCCGAAGCGGCTTCGGGCACAAGGATTTATCCTTTCGTGCCTCGGGCCAGCTTCGTGCGGGAGTGAGGGCGAGGGGTACCCCCTACATTTCCGCGCAAAGTCTTCCAAACACAACAGTTAGGTCCGGACTTACATCCCTCGGTGAAGAAGAAAGTCTCTGGATTCAAGGGCTTAGCGAATCGTGCTCTTGTAAGGTATTGATTTGATTATATTTACTCTTGGGCGCGCTTCTGTTTTGAATGAGTTTTGGCTTAAAAGGAAAACCCCGGCTGGGTGGCCGGGGCTTCCCTTTTTCAACACTGTACTCAGTATAACAGGACGGTGGAAATTAACTGGCACGTGGATGTGCTTGATTTGGCTATGGATAGAGGTATCTGACGCTTGACAACCTTTCCGCAGTTTTGAGCGGCAAAAGTGACGCAACCGCATCAGTTACTTCCCTTCTCTCATCTCATCGCTCGAGGAGTTTCAGAGCATTCTCCCGGTATACCTTCCGTAGAATCTCGTCCGGCAAGAAGATTCCGTAGATGTTCCATCGTCCTTGCCTCGAGGCGTGTGAGGGATATTCGAAGTATTCATCCGCCGTCTCGAAGAACCGGTAGTGGAGCCGGTACATCTCGATCGTCGGCACAAGGTCGGTTCCAAACACGATGCGATCCGGATAACGCAGGAAGAACTCGCGCGCGGTATACGGCTGCCTGCCAAGTTCCGGCGTCCGCGAGCTCATATCGACGCAGACATTCGGATAGGTATCCAGCATCTTCCTGACAAATGCCAGGTCCTCACAGCTTTCTCCCACATGCGCCCCAACGAACGTCGTTCGCGGATGCCGGCCGAATACAACGTTTCGCTGTTCCAGCAACTCACGCTTGCCCACCGGGCTCCCCTGAAATCCCCACTCAGGATGTGCAGCCAACTCTTCATACCTCTCGTTGTCTGCGTCGATGGGGCGGAAGAATGCAGCCGGGTCTGCGGTGTGGAACATCACGGGGAGCTTCCAGTCGGCGGCCTTCTCGAAGATCGGGGCAAAACGCTCGTCGTCGATGCGCAGGAGTTTGCCCTCACGATCCTTTACTGTCAGCCCAAAGTCCTTCCAGAACTTGATTCCGCAGGCGCCATGCTCGATGAGCCGCTCCAGTCGATCGAGCGTAACTGCAACGAAGTCATCGCGCTCAACCCCGGTCCAATCCATCCACCCGATTGTGGCAAATCGATCCTTGTCAGCGGTGTGATACTTCCGGATCGACTCGATGGCTGCGTCACCTGTCAGCATCGTGATGTTAACTATCTTCTCGACGCCGCACTCGTCCATGATGCGGAGCATCTCGGCAGGGTCCTGTGAGTCAAGATGGTTGTGATAGTCAATCACGGGAAATCGCGGCTTCTCGACCACGTGTTCGACGGTGCGCAGCTCCGATACCGGATGAAAGTCGCTCAAGCGCAGATCGACATCCGCATGGGCATTCATCATCGCTACAAACTTGTCCTCGACCTGCACGTTACACATAGCCTTTATCATCCCTTCGTTACCTTTTGTTTCGAATTCGATTTCAGTGTACCTCGCTCAAACCTAGCAACGCGTCACACAATGGGCGTTTTTCATGGATATAGGCGCTGTGGTATGGTGAGCGAACTGCAACCTACAGCATCCTCGAAGGAGCAAACGCAACCAAAAGCTCTATTCCCCGAGTGACTCATCCCCGCTCATGTAGAGTTGCAGCTGTAATTCCCTATGGCCCATATCGTTTCGCAC
>DATDHL010000626.1:0-2437 GCA_036521575.1 Edaphobacter sp.
CGGTGGCGTATGGGGAGGCTGTGTCTATGATGTAGATGCTATCCTTGCGCAGCTTGATCGAGGCGCAATCGAAGAGGATAAACATCGCCTCCAATCACAACCTGTAACTCCAGAAAGGTGATTCCTTGAAGCTCTACCGCACTGCTAACGGCATCTTCGTTGAGGAAAACGGAAGATTCTGGCTCGTAGAAATATCCGCCTGGGACGAACTCATTCGGAGCGCCGATCTACAGGCGCGCGTCCGTGCCTCAATCGGTGGTGAAGAAACAAAGAATTTTGATCCAGCTGCGGTTCTTGCGCCAATTGTGAATCAGGAGGTTTGGGCAGCCGGTGTGACGTACTACCGTAGCCGTGATGCCCGCATTGAAGAATCCAAGGATACCGGAGGTGGTAGTTTTTACGATCGCGTTTACTCCGCGGAGAGACCAGAACTCTTCTTTAAAGCAACTGGACGCCGCGTCATCGGCCACCGTGGAAAGGTGCGCATCCGATCAGATGCCAGATGGTCTGTTCCTGAACCCGAGCTTACTCTGCTCATCAACCCTTCGGGCGCAATTGTGGGATATACCATCGGCAACGATATGAGTTCACGCGATATCGAAGGGGAAAATCCTCTCTATTTGCCGCAAGCGAAGATATACGACGGCAGTTGCGCGCTTGGTCCATGCGTTCTTCTCTCTACTGAGCCTATGACTAAAGCAACTACGATCCAGTTAGAGATCTCCCGCCAGGGCAATATTGTCTATGCAGGAAGCACCACGCTGGCGGAACTCAAGCGCGATCCAAATGAGTTGGCCGGCTTTCTTTTTCGCGACAATAGTTTTCCCCAAGGAGTGTTTCTTATGACAGGTACCGGCATCGTGCCTGGAGACGACCTCACCCTGTCGAGCGGAGACGCCGTCCGCATCGGTATCGATGGAATTGGGACACTTGAGAATTACGTAGCGTAGAAGAAGCAGAACGCCCGATAGGGATTTTAGTAACTCGACATAGCCTTCGGCATCAGAAACACGCTGCACATTGCTGCCCCCCAGCGATTTTCGCATTGACAGACTGACCTGTGGGTTAGACAATCCTCCCATTCTCAAACGGGCTCGGATAGACTCCGTTGGCATCATCTCCCCTCGACGGAATCTTAATCCGCAATTTTCTCTCCTGATTCTGCGCGCAATCTTCCAGCGCAGTCAGCGGCGCCGTCTGAGAACGGAAAACTGTAGGAGGAGAGAGCGATGAAACCCTTTGCTTTTCTAGGCACCATCATAATCGCTGCGTGTACGGTTGCAGCAACCTCGGACATGCACGCCCAGACGAACTCTATCCTGCTCTTTAGTCCCACCAACGTCCGTCTATCCACCACGGGAACGGGCTTCGGCTCAAACCAGGCCGTCTTCAACAGCTCGACCCTGTCCCTGAACTGCGGCTCCTCGCCGATTAGTGCGGTGCTCTCCTCGACCACCAATGGCGCAGGGAACGTTCTCGTCGACAACTTCATCAATCTGACGGTCAATACGAGCGCCGGTTCCAGCAGCCCGGTCAATGTCTGCCGCGGCGGAGTGTCAGAGTCCACTCCAGGCGGAGATCAGCCCGATTGCTTCACTCTGAGCTACCAGTTTCCTGCGGGTCAAGGTAATTTCACAGGCCAGAATCCTGACAACTTTGTGAGCACCGGCGGCGTCGCTCCCATCGACATCAGCAGCAGCTTTCAGCCCGGCACCATACAGGTAAAGATTGATCTGATTGACACGGGCGGAGTCCTTGCAAATTCCACACTCTACCTCAATACAACCTGCACACAAGCAGGAGTCACAGGTCCTGCCAAAATCACCGGCAACCCGATTCCCCAGAACAACCCTCCGCCCTCAACCCTGACGCAGAATTTTTCTTTCGACCCCTCCACTGACCAGCGTGTCCAATTCACCTACGACCTCTCCCTGGCCCAGGATGCAGGCAGTCTCTCGATTACGGACGGCACCATCCCGAATACCGCCGATCTGCCCATCGATCCGTCGACCTTCCAGCCTGTCTGGGTTCCAGGCACGTCATTCGCTACCTCAAGCTGCCTGATCCACACTGGCGAACTGCTGCCCAATGGCCAGCCGGCATGTAAGCTTTTCACGCTCGAGTGCCAGGTCGGCACCGGTTCCAGCCAAAGTGGGGCCCAGTGTCCCGTATCATCGCTTCGTAACGAGCTATTCGAGGAATTCTTCGATGGCCCCGGCTTCACCCTCCCGGACCTCAGCATTCCAAATGGCCCAACCTTCCATCAAGGCATCGGCTTCCTTATGGCTAAGGAAGGATGGACCGGGGGGCCCTGTGTCTTCGATCCTGTAGCAGGTCTCGGCACAGAACTCTGTCCACAAAACCTACTCACAGATTTTTCAGGACCTGGTCTCTACGCCCTGAGTGGAACTGGCGATCACCCCAATTCAACCTTCAT
>DATDHL010000627.1:0-3431 GCA_036521575.1 Edaphobacter sp.
GCCTGCACGGTTCCAGCCGCCACGACCGTGGAGGAGTGCGCAGAGATCGTCAAGGCTGCCAAAGCGTCTGGCAAGAATTACATGATGATGGAAACGGCAATCTATTGCCGCGAGTTTCTTTTCGTCCGCGAACTCAGGGATACAGGGAAGCTTGGACGCATTCAATTCATGCGCGGCTCTCATCAGCAGGAGATGGCTGGCTGGCCTGGATATTGGGAAGGTCTCCCACCCATGCACTATGCAACCCATGCCGTCAGCCCTTGCCTGGCGTTGGTCCGCGGCGAAGCCGAATATGTGTCATGCTATGGCTCCGGGAAAATTGAAGACCGCTTAGTTGCTAAGTACGGATCTCCGTTTGCCGTTGAGAGTGCCTTGTTCAAGGTGCGCGACCAGCAACTTTCTTTCGAAGTTACTCGTTCCCTCTTTGAGACCGCCCGACAATATCGCGAGAGCTTTGACGTCTATGGAGATAAAGTCGCATTCGAATGGACGCAGATCGAAGACGAACAGGCGGTGATTCACGTCGGCGAAAAGCCGGAACGTGTAACCATACCGGACTACGCCAGTCTTCTCCCCGAACCGATCCAGCGTTTCACGACAAAGGGCGTCTACGACGAAGCGAACGAGCATCTCTCGTTCCTTCAGGGAGGAGGCCACGGTGGTTCCCACCCTCACCTTGTGCATGAGTTTGTTTCGAGCATTGTGGACGAACGACCTTCGTTTCCCGATGTCTATCAATCGGTAAATTGGACCTGTGCCGGTATCTGCGCTCACGAGTCGGCCATGCAGGCAGGTCGTCAGGTGGCACTTCCAGATTTTCAAAAGCTTGACTAGCAAGGAGTTATGAAAACTTCGATCATTCCCAGCAGTCTCAACGTGAGCGTCTCGAAGAGCACTACGGTGGTGCTTGCGCAGCTGTTGTTGTTGGCGCTTCTACAAGGACCTCTTCGCGCTCAAATCACAGCTCACAGCTCATACAAAGAATCCGCCGTTGCGAAGCACTCACTTCGGATAGAACACGACGATCAGAACAGGATTATCACGGTCTATCGGGACAACGAAAAGGCGCCCATTCTCACGGAGAATGCCTATGACGATACCCGGCCTTACATCCACCCGATCGTAGCGCCCGATGGAAAAGGCTTGATAACAGAGTTCCGTCCCACCCATCATCCCCACCAGATGGGAATTTTCTGGGGCCTGAAGATGGTCAATGGCCAGGACTACTTCATGAAGTGGCAGAACGATCACTATCGAAAAGTCTCGGCCAGAGTGATCGAGCCGGAGGGACAGGTTGTGAAGTGGCAGACTGTCTACGACATGCTCGATGAAAAGGGCGCCACTGTCATGACGGAGACGCAAGACTGGTCCATGCAGGCAGTTGATGGCAAATACATCCTCGATCTCCAGTGGCAGGGACAAGCGAAGACCCACATCACGTTCGGCCAATACTATGTCAGCGGCTTGTTCGTCCGCATGCCGTGGCATGCAGGTGTTCGTGCTGAAACCGTCAACTCGAACGGACTGCGCAACCAGGCCGCTGAGGCTCAGCACGCCAAATGGGTTGACGTTGGAATTCAGGAAGATGGACGAGACGATCCAGCCCACATCGTGGTGTTCGATTATCCCGGCAATGATGGATTTCCGGGTTCCTGGAGAGTGGATGAGCAGTTTGGCTTTGGACCTAACAGGTCGTGGCGGGAGTGGAAGATGGAAAAAGACCAGACCGAGACCTTGCGATATCGGCTCATCGCGTATACCGGAAAATTTGACGCTTCCAAAGACGAAGACGCCTACAAAGCATTCGTAGCTGTGAAATAAGTGAATCCCCAAAGCACTCAGTTGTACGGTCTACCGAGGTGATCATCAGCGCCATGAACCAACAGCCCAGCTACATCCTGCAGGCCGTGTCGAATCCACCGCAGAACCGCAAGCCCTGGTATACGAACACCGCGCCCAGCTACGCCGGCGTCTTCCTCTGGATCGCGTTCTATCAATCCATCGGCGAAAATACCATCAGCCAAGCGGGACTGGGAGTCTGTTTCGCAGCCTTGATAATTGCGGCTGTACTCTGTTACGTGCTGTACTACTTTGCTTCGGCGATGTTGGGTATGAGGAGCGGATATCCGCTCTATGTTGTCGCCAGCTCTACATTCGGCACCATCGGCGCATATGCCATGCCAGGGCTGCTTATGGGCCTTCTGCAGATCGGCTGGTTCTCTGTCGCCACGTTTATTGCCACCGACTTTATCTTGAAAGGCTTCGGCCTCGCCGCGGGACCCGGCTCACCCACATTCGTCATCGTGGGTATGGTTTGGGGATACACCATGGCCTATATCGGGGTGAAGGGGATTCAATACGTGGGCAAGGTTGCGCTCCTGCTGAACTCCATTCCTCTCGTCATGCTCATCGTCGTCTTCTGGAAGACGTCGGCCGGCATCGCTCACTATGCACCTGCGCAGACCGACTCTCATGGAGCCTTCGTAGCTATGCTGGCAATTGTTCTAGGTTTCTTCGCTACAGGTGGTGCCGCGGGCGCTGACTTCGGAATGAATAGCCGAAATGCGAAAGATGTTCGCTGGGGTGGCCTCGTGGGCATCTCGCTCGCCGCTGTGGTCGCAGGCGGGCTGGCGTTACTCTCCGTTGCAGGCGCGCACGGTCTTCACCCGGCTCTCACCGGATATCGATACGACGACGTTGTGAAATCTATCGGTGGCCCAGTTGCGACGGCGATGTTCTTCCTCTTTGCTCTGGCCTCGATTCCGGCTACCTGCTTTTGTTCCCTCCTCATTGGCAACAGTTTGTCTACGATGATTCCGCAGGTTTCGCGCCTTCTCTCAACTATGATCGGGGCCACCATCGGTATCCTGCTGGCTGTCACCGGCGTAGCGGGTAATCTGATTGGCTTCTTCGGAATCGTCGGTGCCTCGTTCAGTCCCATTTGCGGCGCGATCGCCGCCGATTACCTATTAAGCGGCCGTAAGTGGGATGGACCAAGGTTAGGTATCAACTGGGCTGGTTACGTGGCGTGGGCGGCAGGGTTTATTGTTGGCGTTCTCCCTGCTCTCCCACTCCCCCCAGCCCTCAAGAGCTATTCGCAACCTGCTGCGCTTTATAGCTTCATCGTCAGCTTTGTAATCTATGCCGTGCTCGCGAAGTTTGGTTTGGAGCCGCGTGCTCTCCCAAAGGACGACGCGCGGGCGCAGCAATCAGTTTTGAGTTAGATCGAAGCCTCAATCGCCGGTCAAACTGCTCTTCTTCAAAGTGACACCATAAATAACGGTTATCTCAATGAGGCAGCAATGAAGATACTGATCACGGGCGGCTCGGGGTTTCTGGGCAGGCGCCTGCTCGCGCACTTACTGAAGGTTGGAAGCGTGGAAATTGCGGGCCAATCCGTACATATCGATACGATCACTGTCTTTGATACC
>DATDHL010000628.1:0-4021 GCA_036521575.1 Edaphobacter sp.
AAAACGTGGGTCGTGCGTTGGACGCGGAGGTGTGAGAATTAAGGGACTTGAAGGAGTCCTGAAACCATGCCCAATCTGCCTGAAGACGACATTCGCATTCACTATCACGATGAGATTCCGCATGGCGCGAAGATCAAGGTGATTGGCGTTGGAGGCGGTGGGAATAATGCCGTCAACCGCATGATCGCGGCTCAAGTTGAGGGTGTCGAGTTTATTGCGGCGAATACGGATGTGCAGGCGTTGCAGGTTTCGAACGCCCAGGTGAAGTTGCAGCTTGGTGTAAAGCTGACGAGTGGGTTGGGGGCTGGGGCGAATCCTGATGTGGGACGGCGGGCGGCGCTGGAGGACTCGGACAAGATCATCGAGGCGCTTGAGGGCGCTGACATGGTGTTTGTGACGGCAGGGTTGGGTGGAGGCACGGGGACGGGTGCTGCCCCGGTGATCGCTTCGCTGGCCAGTGAGATGGGCGCGCTTACGGTAGCCGTGGTGACGCGGCCGTTTGCGTTTGAAGGCAAGCGACGGATGATGCAGGCCGAGCGCGGGATGCAGGAGCTGTTGGAGTCGGTCGATACGGTGATCGTGATCCCGAATGAGAAGCTGCTGGCGGTGGCGAAGGATGCTGGGTTCTTTGAGAGCTTCCGGATTGCGGATGATGTGCTGCGGCAGGGCGTTCAGGGCATCTCGGACATCATTACGATTCCGGGTGTGATCAACCGCGATTTTGCTGATGTGAAGACGACGATGGCAGGTATGGGCTACGCGGTGATGGGGACGGCGATGCGGTCGGGTGCGAATCGCGCTGTGGAGGCGGCTATGGCTGCTATGGCGTCGCCACTGCTGGAAGCGGGCGCGATTGATGGAGCGCGGGGGATTTTGATCAACATTACGGGCTCGAGCAGTTTGAAGTTGAGCGAGGTGAACGAGGCCTCGACGATTATTCAGAATGCTGCGCATGAGGATGCGAACATCATCTTTGGCGCGGTGCAGGACGAAAAAATGGGCGATGAGGTGAAGATCACCGTGATCGCCACGGGGTTCAAGCAGCAGGAGATGCCGCAGCGGCGGGAGCGGATGCTGGCTGAGGCGACGCTGCCTACGGTGCGATATGAGGTTCCGATTCAGCCTCGGGTGACGAATGCCCGCGTGTTCACTCCACGGTTTGCAAGTGAGGCTTTTGCTGAGCCGGCGCCTGAGGTTTGGGCTGCGCCAACCGTTTCGGTTAGAGATGAGGCTCCGACGGTTGAGGCTAGTGCTCCGACAACTAAGGTTCCGCAGCAGGAGTTGGTGCCGGTGCCGGCATCGGTGTTTGATGACGACTTTTTCCGGTCGAGCCGATCGCGGGGTGAGGCCGGTGAGGAGCCAGGATTGCCGGAGCGGTATAGGGATCCGGCTCACGTTTTGGGCGTGGCGCGGGTCCAATCGGAGGATGCCTGGAACGCAACGGGAGAGGTGTCGGTTGCAGATCCGGTGATTAGTGCGGCTGCTTTTGGCGGGACGGCGGCAGCGCCGATAGAACAGGCGGAGCCGGATGAGCTCGACATTCCGGCATTTTTACGTCGCAGCAACTAAAATAGATTCGTCGGGGTTCCGATAGAATGACTGATACCTTTGTGTCATTGAGCCTAGCTCAGATGGATAAGAACATCCTTAGAATGACCGGAGGCGATGGCGGGAGAATTGCTTTGTTCCGGACAGGAGGTTGGTTGATGTCGCGATACGCGCGCATGTTGGGCGTGATTCTGTTCGGCCTGGCAGTTTGCGCGGGTGCGCGTGCGACGACCACCGCGACTACTTCGAGCAAGAAGCACACAGCGAAGACGACGCATACTTCGAAGACGACGGTTTCGCATACTCGTAAGACGACTGCCCATGCCCACACTCACACGGTGGCAAGCTCGACGAAGGTATCGCACAAGCGCGGGCGGCGGGGTGCGAAGGCAAAACTTGCGGTGCGGCGAACTAAGTATTATGAGCGCTTTTCCGCTAGCTCGTTTGCCGACAACCTGACGCTGGGTGATGTGACCGAAGGGGAAGATCCGGTTGTTCGCGCGGCCGCCATTGAGGCGCTTGGCAACATGAACGGGACAGCCGTGGCGATCAATCCGGACAATGGGCGGATTCTGGCGATGGTGAATCAGAAGCTGGCGTTGTCGCGAGGGGCTGAGCCTTGCTCGACGATTAAGCTGACGGTTGCGCTGGCTGCGCTTGAAGAAGGGATCGTGAGGAAGGATACGCCGGTGAATCTGGGAGGGAAGTATCACCTGACCATGACCGAGGCGCTGGCGCACTCTAATAATGCATATTTCGAGACTCTGGGGCGTTCGCTGGGCTTTGAACGGGTGAAACACTATGCGAATCAGTTCGGGCTGGGCGAACTGGCTGGGTATCACATTCAGGGCGAGCAGTTGGGGATCTATCCGGATGAGGAGTTGCCGGCTTCGTTGGGTGGAGTGGGGCGGATGTGCTCGTTTGGTGAGAGCGTTTCGATGACTCCACTGCAGCTTGGCGCGCTGGTTGCGGCGATTGCGAATGGGGGGACGCTTTACTATCTGCAGCATCCAGAGACGCAAATAGATGTTGCGATGTTTGAGCCGAAAGTGAAGCGGACTTTAAATATTGCCCCGTTGATTCCTGAGATTGAAGATGGGATGCAGGGTGCGGTCTTGTATGGTACGGCGCGGTCTTTAAGGGCGAATTTCAACCAGTTTCCGGTGATGGGGAAGACGGGGACTTGTTCGAATAATGGGACTCGTTTTGGGTGGTTTGGGTCGTATGCGGATACGCCTAGTGGGCGGATTGTTACGGTGTTTTTTCTGGAGGGTGGACGGCCAACCTTTGGGCCGAAAGCTGCTGAATTGACCGGGACTTTCTATAAGGCGTTGTGGGATAAGAGCTACTTTATCCAGAAGGCTCAGCCGGTTGCGGAGGTTGGGGATGTGGGTGGGTTGCAGTAGGGTGTTTCGGGTTAGAAACGGTGGTTGCTTGTCGGTTAGTTAGTGGTGGGAAGTGTGGCAAGTGTGGTTTGTAGATGCGCTTGAATCGGGTCGCGAAGGTGCGGCTGGGTTGAGCGCATTTCTTATTTTGGGGGAATGGCGTAGAAGGGACAGATGAAGATTCTGACGGCGGCGGAGATGGGGGCGGCGGATCGGCGGACGGCTGAAGAGTTTGGGGTTTCGCTGGGAGATTTGATGGAGGCGGCTGGTGGGGCGGTGGCTGGGTTCTGCTTGCGGCAGTACTGGGCTGCGGAGCGGGTAACGGTGCTTTGTGGGAAGGGGAACAACGGGGGAGATGGGTTTGTTGCGGCTCGGGTGCTCGCGGGGGCGGGGTGGACGGTGAGGGTGGTTCTGTTGGGGCTGATGGACGGAGTGAAGGGTGAGGCTGCGGTGGCGCTGAGGCGGCTTCGGGGGGAGGCTTCTGGGGTGGCTGTGCTCGAAGTGATAGATGAGGCTGGGCTTGAGGGTTGTGCGGATGTCCTGGGGGCTGCGGAGTTATTGATCGATGCGGTGGTGGGGACTGGGTTTAAGCCTCCGCTGCGTGGGTTGGCGGCTGGGTTGCGGGAGATGATTGAGGGGCTTGATGTGCCGGTGGTGGCGGTGGATGTGCCCTCGGGGTGGGACTCGGACTCGATAGCGGAGACAGCGGAGGGGGCTTATCGGGCCGATGCAGTGGTGACGTTTACGGTTCCGAAGAAGGCGCATGTGTTTGGGCATCTGACGCGCGGGACGTTTGGGCCGGTGGTGGTGGCGGGGATTGGGTCTCCCGAGGGAGCGGTGGCTTCTTCGTCGGGGTTGACCTGGGCGGGGAGTTCGAAGGCGTTGGCGGAGCGGCCTCGGGGGGTGAATGCCAATAAGGGGAAGTATGGGCATGTGCTGGTGGTGGGAGGGAGTTGGGGGAAGGCGGGGGCTCCGGCGATGGCTTCGCTGGCGGCGTTGAGGACCGGGGCGGGATTGGTGACGGCAGCGGTTCCGGAGAGGGTTGTGGGGATTGTGGCGGGGGTGGCCTCGGAGTTGATGATTGCTCC
>DATDHL010000629.1:0-2709 GCA_036521575.1 Edaphobacter sp.
CGTCTTCTTGTGTACGTCCAGTCCGATATAGTTCATAGTCGTCATCGAGGAACCTCCGTGGTTGTTCTCTGAATCAGCGTCGCCGCTGAGTTCAGCCTATGCAACACCACGTGCTCCTCAATGACTTAACATTCAAACAATACACCCGGAACGACCAAACAGCAGTACGCTCTACGACGTGCGCCCCCACGCCTGCGCATCTATCTTCCACTCCTGGCCATGCTTTGAAAATGTATATGCGAGGGTGCCGGTCCGAACGACAGTTTGGTCCTTTATCGTTATCGTAAGAGTCCCTGCTATGACAGCGTACGCATAGGAGCCCTCCACATTCCAGAACCCCATCTCGTACGACAGATGTTCGTGCGAAACCCCAAGATTCTCACGCCACGTCTCTACGTCGGCAAGCCAATTTGCCGCAGCATTTGGGTTCAACCAGCGATAGGGTGCGATGCCATCAATGATGATCGCGGTGTCCCCGAAAACACCGAGGAAAAGCTCGGTATTCTGGGTGTTGAAACCGTTGATATGATCCTCGATAAGGGTCTGGATTTCGCTCGGTGGTTTGCTAGTCACAGTCATCTCCCGGCCATCTCGTGCGTCCGATCATCTGCAACTATACGAATCACGGCAGCATCTGACACTGACAAAACAAACAGCATCGACGCAATGTTGCCGTATCACCGGCAATCCGGAAATAACGGCGCGAAACTTCCGTATTGCCGACTAACCGGGATTTACGATCATCGTTAGGCAGGGTTGTTTACGATGCGCGCACTAGTAATGGACGGCGTCAACGCCGGGAAGGAAGCGAAGGATATTCCAGCCTGAAGATCGAGACCATCGTGGAATTTCGACGGGCGACGAGGTCAAGTTTTAACGATCTTCTTCAAACTCCGCGGGAACCTTCCCCGAGCGGACTACATTTTTCAGGGCTGCGTGATCCTGTTCGTTCTGGTCGGCATATTTCACAGAAAAATCGGCGATGGCGCGATCAAACGTATCACTGTTCCCCATATATCCGCTAAGAACCGACGGCGTTCCCGATCGCGCATGACAAAGCGCGAGGGCCTTTCCGCACCATTGCGCAAAGAGACCGAACTCATACTTTCCGAATGTTTCCACGCGTGGAGCAATCTTCACGTCGCGAAGCTGGCGCACGAAGAAGTCTCGCGTCTTGCCTCGTGTCCACCCCAGAAACATATCGCTGGCAGACTGCATCATGCGATAGCCATTCACCACGCGCTGTCCGTGATTCGAACAGACGCTCGCGCCTGCATACGGTTCGAGGACCGATGGGCGGGCTTCCTTGACCTGAAGAAAGAGCGGATCGTCTTCTCTCGTCATCAGAAGAAGCACCCAGCAGGAGGTGCCGACGCTGCCGATGCCAACCACTTTTACCGCGGCGTCGTAAATCGTGTATCGATCGAGCAGAGATTGATACGAATAGGGAAGCGTATCGCGATAGCCCCGGAAAGAACTCTCAAGAATCTCGCTCACTGTTCCCGGAGGGTTCAACTCATCGTGGAAGATGGTCGGGAGTGTGTCCTTGATGAGCGGTATCTCTCCCATATGGTCGACCAGTTTGGGGAAGAGTTCTTCGCCGCGACTTTTTGCCTGTTCCTGCGCGACGCGCTTCTGCACTCTCTTGCGAATATTCGGGTCATCCATGCCTGCCAGGGTTTCGGGGCCCATGGCGTAGTACCACAGTTCCAGGGTCTTCATCTGGCTGAACTCGGCCATCGATTCGCGGTAGCTGCGGACGCATGTCGCGGCGATGTCCTTTCCGGCGCTGTCGCTGACCTGGTTGTCGCGGCATGCCACTACAAAGCTTGCGGCAAGGCGTTTGATGTCCCACTCCCATGGGGCGGGCAGAGTCTCGTCCAGATCGTTCACCGAAAAAATAATCTTCCGCTCGGGTGTGGCATAGCCTCCGAAGTTGCAGAGATGTGCGTCACCACAGCACTGGACGCGGACATTGGTCGAAGGCGTTGTCGCAAGATCGGCCGCCATCGCGAGGGCCGAACCGCGATAAAAGGTGAACGCAGAGCGCACCATGCGCCCATGGCGCAGAGGGAGCAGTTTGGGAATGCGTCCTTGCTCGGAAGCCAGAACCATCTCCACTGGGTCACGTCTGCCCTTGGCCGGTTTCCACGCCGCGTGCGATTGGCGAGGGCACTTATCCCTTAAAGCCTTTCCTTCCGCGTATCGCTCTTTGTAGGTCGTCTCTCTCTTTACGACGGAAAGCACACTCGGCTTGGGCCGCAGTTTTGCCATCGAAATCCTCCCCGCACTGTCAGGCAGCAGACGCAAATGACGGCGCGCTGCACTGCCCCGAATTGAAATGCTCGGAACAGGCAGAAATAATAGGCGTAATACCCGGTCACGAGACCTGACAAAACTCCCAGTGGCTGTGTCTGTGGGACGTCCCCGGGGCAAAACCACAGCGCAGTGTGCTGAAAACGCACTCATTTCTGGCACATTTTGCTCGTCGCTGCTTTATTTCGGGCCGTATTACCGGCTATACGGAATGTATGGTCCGCCGCCGTATTGCAAGCGAAAAGATGAGGAAGACAGAATTTGGTCTGCGCGAATGTATCCGGCCTTTGTTGGAGTAGCGATCTCCTGGCCTGAATGGAATGCGCTGCGCTCTCGTCCTAATTAGTTTCGCTGCCTTGGTAGGCATTTTCCGAATGCAGGTTTCGGGAGCGC
>DATDHL010000630.1:0-4683 GCA_036521575.1 Edaphobacter sp.
TGGATAAGTCGATTGAGAGCATCCTCGCCGCCGGGCTGTCGGTCGATCTCTGTGTCTTCCCCAATGGCGAATTGAAACAGAAGCTCCAGACGCAGCGAGGAGTAGACGACTTCATCTTCCTATGGCGATTTCTGTCGGCTCGCCTTGCGAAGTCCGATCCCGATCATGTCTTCTTCGAGATTCTGAATGAGCCGGAGGTAACGGATCTCTACCGGTGGTCCGGCATTCAGGGGAGAGTCGTGAAGGCGATTCGCGACAACGATCAAAGGCATACGATTATTGCTACCGCTGGACGCTGGTCCGGTCTGGACGATCTTTTGCAGTTGGAGCCAGTCAGCGACAACAACACTATCTATAACTTCCATTTCTACGAGCCGTATCAGTTCACGCATCAGGGAGCGACGTGGGGCAGCAGCGAGTGGCTGTACTACAAAGACATCCCTTATCCCGCAACGTACGAATCGATGCAGACGCAGATCAGCCAGGTTCCCGATGCGATCGCTCGCTATCAACTTTTTCTCTACGCCAGCGGCGGATGGAGTTCGGAAACAGTGCAACGTAAGCTCGCATTTGCGGGTGAGTGGGGAAGAGCGAGGCACGTCCCTGTGATCTGCAACGAGTTTGGAGCCTATCGCGACCGGGCACCGGCGGACTCGCGCGCTCGCTGGATCGGCGACGTCCGTACCGCGCTCGAGTTGCAGCACATTGGCTGGGCCATGTGGGACTACAGCGGAAACTTCGGGCTCGTGAAGCGAGACAGCAGCGATCATGCGCCCGATGCGCCGATCGTTCATGCGCTCGGGCTGAAGATGCCTGCGGATACTCCATCGTCAAATAGATAGAGTTTGGCGCGCAGAGTGAGATCGGAAAGCCCTGCGCGCATTTATGCGTCCGCCTTAGTTGTAAAGAGCCTGCAGGCTCGATTGATACTGATCACGTGCCTGTTGGTAGGCTGCGCGCAGATCAGTATTCGGGTGAGCCGAGCGGGTGGGGTCGACTTTGACGCAACGGTCAGCGAGTTCGGCGAAGCTCACAGGATGACCGCTGGCAAGGCTGAAGGTGTACATGGCCTGGATCGCGGCACCGAGGCAGCCTGCCTCTTCTTCGAGCGGGACTTTTACCGTGGCGCCGCTGGCGTCGGCGAGGAGCTGCCGCCACGCAGCAGAACGGGAGCCTCCGCCGATGACGAGCATGCAATCGACCGGTTTACCGCCCTGGATGAGGTCGAGACCGTTGAGGATGCCGAAGCTGACGCCCTCGACCGCGGCACGGATAAGGTTCTCCGGTGTGAAGTTATTGGCGGAGATGCCGGTGAGTGTTCCGCGAGCGTTTGGGAGGTCGGGGGTGCGCTCGCCGTTGAGGAAAGGGAGAAAGACGAGGCCGTGGGCGCCGGGTTGGGTGGAGGCGAATGCGGTTTCGATGTCCTGCACGGTCTTGCCGAGGGTATTGAGCGTCTGCGTGACGACGTTGGTTGCGTTCATGGTGCAGACGAGGGGGAGCCAGCCGTCGGAGGAGGAGCAGAAGGGGGCGACGTTGCCGGTGGGGTCGAGCACGGGCTGCTCGTGGAAGGAGTAGACGGTGGAGGAGGTGCCGAGGCTGAGGGTGACGACGCCCTCTCGGACGTTGCCGGTGCCGATGGCGCCCATCATATTGTCGCCTCCGCCGGAGGAGACGATGCAGGACTGCGGGAGGCCGAGGTCGGCGGCAACTTCAGGGCGCAGGGTGCCAACGGGTTCGTCTACGGTGATGAGCGGGGGCAACGCGGCGAAGAGCTGTCCGGTGCCACCGTCGATGGCGTCGAGGACCTCGCGGGCCCAGCGGCGGGAGCGGATGTCGAAGAAGGCGGTGCCGGAGGCGTCACCGTACTCGGCGCACATGCGGCCTGTGAGCCAGAAGTTGAGGTACTCGTGCGGCAGGAGGATGTGGCGGATGCGGGCGAAGTTTTCGGGCTCGTGGTTCTTGAGCCAGAGGAGCTTGGAGACGGTGTAGCCGGTGAGTGGCACGATGCCGAAGCGTTCGAAACAGGCCTGTTTGCCGCCGAGGAGTTCGATGAGCTGCTGATTTTCGGGCGCGGTGTCGGTGTCGTTCCAGAGCTTGGCGGGGCGGATGACGTTGTGGTTCTCGTCGAGGACGACGAGGCCGTGCTGCTGGCCGGAGACCCCGAGTGCCTGCACGGATTTGCCGGGCGACTGTGCAAGGGCTTCGCGGACGGCGCTGCGGAGGGCGTCGACCCACCATTGGGGCTCCTGTTCGCGCGCACCCGTTTCACGTTCGATGAGCGCGTGCGGAGCGTAGCCGCGACCGAGGGAGGTTCCGTTTTCATCGATGAACAGGGCTTTGGTGCCCTGCGTGCCGCAGTCGATTCCGAGATACATCGTTTTGATTACCTTTGCGTTTGGAGATTGTCTATCAACATCAACATCAGCTGCCGGATCGGCGCTGTGTACCAGCGTATCCGAGTCGAGGCTGTAAGTGCTATTTCCTTTGGCGATTGAAGAAAGTAGCTGGCTGCCCGCGATGACGGTTACGAATGGCCAAATTGAGGTGACGACGACACCATTGAGCGTTACGACGTTCATCATCACCTAGGCGAACGAACATGGCCGCGGTTGGAACTTTATTTTCGACCCGGATGCGGCGAGAACCGCTGCCATTTCAAGCTCGTTTCCTATCCAGCATTTATGTTCTTCAAATCCCGCCGTAGCATCTTTGCAAGTTTGAGCCGTCCAGGGCACGGCCAAATATCCTACCCCAAAAGTGCTATGTGGTTTATGCCTTGTCGCGTCGAGAATCGATCTCCAGTCATGGATTTTCCCAAATGAGGACAACAAATGAAAAAATCGTCTCTCTTGCTGTTCGGTCTCGTTCTCTTCTTCTCCATTGCCATCCCTCTCCATGCAGACACCGACGGTGCGGGCGGTTGCATCAATTCCCCTGAGAATCCGACTGTTATCCTCGCCATTGTAGGCTCCGCCGGAGCATTCTTCACATCGGCCCGCGCTCGTATCAAGGCGCGGCGCAACTCCTCCAAGTAAGACTTCAAAATCGGAACCTCTATGTCGACTCTTCCTGCGGCTAATCTTGGCCCTTATCCAATGCCAAGGGTGGCGAGACGATCGCCGCTCCAAGCCGCAGGCATCGCGGCCGTACTCGGAGTTCTCGGCGTGTGTGCCATCTGGTCCACCGCGGCTGCGCTATGGGAACTTTGGACTATGGACGCCCTCAAGTCGATCGGCATGATGGTGCCTCTGGTCAGCTTCGCCCTTATCCTCCGTGTCTGGCGCACGCAGAACTGGCAGATGGAGGGAAGCTGGTGGGGTTTGGTCGTACTCGCCGCCACCATCGCTGCTGTCCACCTGCGCGATCAGGCTGTCCTTGTGCTTGTCATCTCGTCAAAGTGGGCTGTTTACTTTCCTCCCCATTCGCTAGTGGCGTTCGCCTACGGGGCGGGCGTCGTCCTCCTCTTTGGCGGAACGCGTCTGTTTCGCGCGGCACTGTTCCCCATCATTCTCCTTTGGTTTGTTAATCCGATTCCCCACTTCTTTAATGTTCTTGTCGATCTTCCCCTGCAACGTGTATCGGCTCACGTAGCCCGCGCGTTCGCCATCGCACTCGGACAGCCGCTTACACCTGACCAGATGAGGCTCATGTTCACGCCGGACTTCGGCATGTTCATCGCTCCCGGTTGCAACGGTATTCGCGGAGCGGTCACGATGGGCTTCATCGCGCTTATCGCCGGATATGTCTACCGTTTCCGCTGGTACGCGCACGCAGCTGTTGTAGCGGGAGCCGTCCTCCTCGGCTACCTTTTCAACTTTGCCCGCCTCTGCACACTCGTCCTCTATTACATTGTCGCGTTGCGCTTCCACTGGCTGCGCGCCAGAGCCGAGATGGGCGACTACATTATCGGTGCCTGCCTCTTCCTCCTCGCGACGTTTCTGCTCTTCTATGTGGTCCGCAGACTCGGGGAATCACCTCGACAGACCAAGCCGGCCGCCGCTTCCTCGCCGTTTTCATCTACTTCCGAGCGGTCATACAAACTTCGTTTTGCTGCAATGTTCGCGATCACGATCTTCGGCTGCTACGGTTTTGCGCGCGCTGTCATCGTAGCCGGGGCGACCGGAAGATTTGCTGAGATCAGAGCCGATCAAAAGGCGCCCGGAAAGTTCCCCGCCCGTATCGGCACCTACTCTCTCGTGCGTACATGGAACGAGAATCTCAATACCGGCACACTCCTCTTCCACTGGGCCGAATACGCCCCAGCCGATGGCGGAGCACACATCAATCTCGGCATCTCTCCTGTTCTGGGCACACACGACACGCTCATCTGCCATTCCGCGCGCGGCGATGATCCCATCTGGCAAAATCAAATGACCACCGCAACCGCCGGCCAGCCAAACGTCAGCTTCAGCGGAGCCATGTTCAACAACAGCTCGTCGCTCTCTCTTGAGGCCACCACAGTCTGCAGCGGCTCGTCGTGTGGTGAGTACGCCACCGATCGATCTCACTTCGGTTTCGTCTACAGCAAGCCGAACTCGCAGTCTCTCCTTACCCAGGATCCCCAGCGCCCCATTCCCATCATGCTTCGCACAGAAATCGGCGACGACTCGCTCCCTGCCGATTATGCTCGCCAGCAAATGTCTGCTGCCCTCAGCGCCTTCCTCGCCTCGGTTGACCTCAATG
>DATDHL010000631.1:0-5858 GCA_036521575.1 Edaphobacter sp.
GGGGCGTATAGTCAAAATTCGGGTCACCACACTGGCTCTGACCACAATCGGTGCTGCTGCGTATCTTAGTTCGATTAGTTGCCTCAGGCCGACCTATGCTGCTGCCGGGGTGGATAAGACCTCAATCGGCTGGACGGCATACAATGGGCAGCAAAATGGTGATCATTACTCACCGCTTACGCAGATTAACCGGGCCAATGTAGCAAAGCTGAAAGTGGCCTGGACCTTCGACACGCATGAAGAAGGTGGTTTGCAGACGAATCCATTGATCGTGGGCCATACGCTCTTTGCCTATACGCCTTCACAGAAGGTTGTCGCGCTCGACGCAGCATCGGGCAAAGTGATCTGGACCTTCGAGCCGGAGGCCCCTGGACGGCAACCTACACGGGGGCTCAGCCATTGGACCGACGGAAAGAACGCCATCCTGTTTGCGGGAGCTCTGACGAATCTTTACGCCCTCGACCCGCAGACGGGAAAGCTGATTCCTACATTTGGGGATGGGGGCAAGCTGGACCTTCGCAGAGGACTTACTAGCGGCGACTACACCAAAGACTTCGTAGCTTTAACTACACCGGGCGTGATCTACAAGGACATGATCATCGTCGGCTTCCGAGCCCCGGAGGCAGAGCCCGCTCTCCACGGCGATATACGTGCCTTCGATGTCCATACAGGTACTCTCCGCTGGACGTTCCACACGATCCCTATGCCTGGCGAATACGGTTACGACACGTGGCCCAAGGAGGCATGGAAGGTTACGGGAGCCGCCAATAACTGGACTGGCATGACGCTTGATGAAAAGCGTGGGATTGTCTATGTTCCTACCGGCTCTGCGGTGAATGACTTTTATGGCTACGACCGCATAGGTAATGACCTCTTTGCGAATACCCTGCTTGCGCTCGACGCGAACACGGGAAAACGAATCTGGCATTTTCAGGGGGTGCACCACGACATATGGGATCGCGATTTTCCTGCGCCGCCTGCGCTGCTGACGATTCATCGTGAAGGCAAATCCATCGACGCTATCGCACAGCCAACCAAGCAGGGTTTCCTCTACCTCTTCGATCGCGCAACAGGAGATCCTCTTTTCCCGGTGGAAGAGCGCCCTTTTCCTGCATCGAGCGTATTGGGAGAACAAACTTCGCCGACGCAGCCGGTCCCTCTTGTTCCGGAACCCTACGCCAGGCAATTGCTGACTGCAGACATGCTTACAACAAGGACACCAGAGGCACATGCGTGGGCCGAGAAGGAGTTCAAGACCTTTCGTAGCGAAGGACAGTTCGTGCCATTGAGCGTGGATAAGCAGACCGTTGTCTTCCCAGGATTCGACGGGGGAGCCGAATGGGGCGGCCCTGCGGTCGATCCGCGTACCGGGGTTATCTACATTAATGCCAACGATATTCCCTGGACCGGTGGCCTTACCGAAAACAAAGCTGGCGGCATTGGCTCAACCGTGTACCAAAGTCAGTGCGCACTGTGTCACGGGGGCGACAGAAAAGGCTCACCTCCGACATTTCCATCCCTCGTTGATATCGACAAACGCCTTACGGATACAGCGATCACCGAGGTTATTCATAACGGAAGAGGACGGATGCCTTCTTTTCCGAATATCACCGACGCTCGCCTGGAAGCGCTTCTAAATTTTGTGAAGACGGGCCATGATCAGGGTGCCTCTGGCGAGTCACGTTCATCCATGGCACAGGAAACTGCGCCTAGACCAGCGGCTGCACAGCCCGCCAAGGCAGGAAATTCCGCCGAGGTTGCAGGAGCAAAGCTGTATCGGAAGAACTGTGCCATTTGCCATGGAGACGATCTCTTGGGTGCGCCCTCAAACTATCCCGCACTCATTGATGTACGAGCACGGCTGGGAGACAAGCAGATTCTCATCAATATTCACGAGGGTAAGGGCAGAATGCCTGCCTTGAAGAAGCTTACTGATGCGGACACCTCCGCCATTCTCCGCTTCCTCGGTGATAGCACAGACCCTATTACAAGTCCGGCAGAGACCTCCTCGAAGGGCGAAGCGGAGTCCACTGCGGAGCCAGCAGTCATGGCTAAATATCTCTTCACCGGCTACAAGAAATTTATTGATCCGGACGGATATCCTGCCGTTGTCCCGCCGTGGGGAACGCTGAATGCGATCGATCTCAACCGGCAAGTATCTCTGGAAGATTCCGTTGGGAGAGTATCCAGAACTGGCCGCGAAAGGAATAAAGAACACCGGCTCAGAAAATTATGGCGGCCCGATCGTAACGGCAGGTGGTGTTGTTATCATCGCTGGCACCATCTATGAGAGGAAAATCCGAGCCTTCGACAGCAAGTCCGTTGAGCTCCTTTGGGAAGCCATGCTCCCCTACGCCGGCAACGCAACTCCAGCAACTTATATGGTCGATGGAAAGCAGTACGTCGTGATTGCAGCCAGCGGTGCACGTGATGGAAAGGACCGCAGGGTGCGGCCTATGTCGCCTTCACTCTACCGTAACCTCGCTTCAAAAAAGTTTTTGAATGAGTGAGGACTCAATGAATTTTTCTCTCCGCGTTCGGCTCAGTTTCATGATGCTTCTCCAATACTTCATCTGGGGAGCTTGGTATGTGACCCTGGGTACATGGCTGGCTACTACTCTGCGCTTCTCAGGACAGCAGATCGGACTAGCTGCCGGAACTACCGCTGTGGGAGCCATCATCGCACCATTCTTTGTCGGCCTGGTTGCAGACAGGCTCTTCAAGACACAACGCGTTCTGGCAATCCTGCACCTGGCAGGCGCGGCTATGCTCTATTCTGCTTCTCTGCAGACGAACTTCCTGCCTTTTTATTCGATTGTGCTTGTCTACTGTCTTTTCTTCATGCCGACGCTCGCCCTTACAAACTCGCTGGCATTTCGCCAGATGCGAAATCCACAGGAACAGTTTGGCTCGATTCGCGTAATGGGGAGCGGTGGTTGGATCCTCGCCGGCCTGCTTGTAGGCGCTCTAAGACTTGAAGCGACAGCGATTCCTATGCGTCTTGCGGCTGCCGCGTCGCTCATCATGGGAATCTACTGCCTGACTCTACCCGATACACCGCCGCTCGCACGGACAGCAAAGCTCTCCGTGGACAGCATCTTCCCTCGTGAAGCCGTAGACCTCCTGCGCGAGCGGTCGATGTTAATCTTCGTTCTGGCGTCGTTTCTCATCTGCATTCCGTTGCAGTTCTACTATGCGTTTGCGAATCTTTTTCTCAACCAGGCGGGGGTCGAGAATGCTGCTGGAAAGATGACCGGGGGGCAGATCTCTGAACTGCTCTGCATGCTACTGATCCCATGGTTCTTCCGTCGTCTCGGAGTCAAGTACATGCTTGCGGCGGGAATGCTTGCGTGGGTTGCGCGATATTTCTTGTTCGCATATGGAAACGTGGATGCGAGGATGTGGATGCTTTGGGCTGGCATCCTTCTTCATGGAATCTCCTATGACTTCTTTTTTGTCACCGGCCAAATCTATATCGATCGCAAGGCGCCCCCCAGCCTCCGTGCCTCGGCTCAGGGATTAATCACTTTCATTACGTATGGCCTCGGAATGTTTGTAGGCTCGTGGCTCTCTGGAGCTGTCGTGAATCACTACACGCTTCCAGTGCCTCAAGGAAACCTTACTTACGACTGGAAGGCTATCTGGATATTCTCGGCGAGCGCATCGGCCCTGGTTCTCATCCTGTTTCTGCTCAGCTTTTCGGACAAGCAAGCTGACACGGAAACCAGATATCAGGACTCAGAAGACGTTCCACTCCAGATTCAGCAGTAGTCTGCGCTAGGCATGA
The DNA here is from genome assembly GCA_036521575.1 of Edaphobacter sp. GTDB lineage: Bacteria > Acidobacteriota > Terriglobia > Terriglobales > Acidobacteriaceae > Edaphobacter. The sequence goes on from DATDHL010000631.1 coordinate 3,788, forward strand.
CAATGATTTCGATGCAGGACAAGACCGAGGGCATCTCGATTTGCCGCTTTGCCCATCGATATCTCCTGCACCTTTGCAGTAAATTGGAGGTGTGGGTTTGAGCACATTGAAGATGTTCTGGTCATGGCACTCACACACACATGTCGGGCTGCTCTCAGCAGGAGAAGTCTATCTCTGTTGATGATCATCCCCATGATGGCGTGGGGACAGACTCGACAACCTCAACCTCTCGCTTCGGATCATGTCGTAGCAACCAGCTCTTCGTCGCCCTCTGATAACAACGATGGCGATGCACGAAACGATTTGGACAGCTGTCGTGTTCATCGAGTGACTAGCCTTCCAGGAAGTCACCAGTTCGCCAGTGATTTTATTGAAACCATAGCCAGCGACCCCGATTCCGACGCCAAAGATCCCGACGCAATATGGGGCCTCACTGCAGACCTAAGCAGTGCCGTCCCGTTCCTGGATCAGGCTATATACATATCGAAATCGACCAACGGTGGCGCAACATGGACTCAAGTCGCGCGAGTGGATTCCAGATATTTCGACGCAAGAATCGGTGAGGGACTGCGTAATGGATTAAGCGTGTCTCCCGGTGGCACCTACTTTGTGATTACAACGCAACGTGGAGCCTTCCAGGTCTTTCCTCAGTCGAGTACGTCTGAGACCTTAGTGAAACCTATCGTAGGCCTTCGCGTTCCTTACGCAACTCCAAAGGTACCCATTCCGAAGAAGGCAGGTGAGCCCGTAAGAGCAAACGTCGTCGAAATGACAGCCGACGGAAAGCATCTCATCATCGGTTATGGCTACTTTGACCTCGACCCGCACATCCTCACCTACCGCAAAGATAGGGATGGCTCATGGATCGAAGATGGGCCCATCCCTGGTCTTCCCACCGAGATGGATCTTCTCTCTATGCAGTTCGATGATTCGAAAAAACTGAATCCGGGCTTCCTCTATGTGGGAACCGGCGATCAGGTCTACCTTCTCAACCTCCGTTCAAAGAAATGGAGTCGCATCGATGGAGTGGGCCCCGATTCTGCGATCCATGGAATGAGTGTCGTCGGCGGCCTTCATCTGGCGGCCTGTTGGGGAGTGTATAACCCTTCGGGTCCGGGTTCCGTAAGGAGAGTGACCAAGGCGACTTTTCTTTTGCATAGAACTACAGATGAGGCAGGTTCCAACCTTCGGGCTTATAGCATTGAGGTCGACCCGTCAAAACCAAATCGAGAGGTCGTGACCTCGCTCACAGGCGTGTACATCAGCGCGGACAGTGGCGATAGCTGGAGAAGGCTCAATGATCTTCCACAAGAAGAGTTTCGCACTGCGCATTTCAACTCCGACGGAACCATCCTTGTCTCCGGAATTGCGGGTACCTTCCTGGTGAATCCATTTTCAGAGGCTTGCTCGCCTCGCCTCAAGATTCGCGATAAATAAATAGCCAGGGAAGATGATCTGGCGAAGTCTCCGGTCGATCTGAATCAAGCAGATACAGATGCGCTTGTTGCCGACGTGCGTAGTCAGAAGGAATGAGCCAGCCTTCCTCATAAGAACAATGAGGGGAATGAATCAAACTGCGCGCATCGATTGCTGCAAAAGTGTGAGAGAGCTATGATTACCTCGTTCGTCGTGCAGAGGCCATCTGCGATGCGAAAGTTACCCTTCATCTTGTTGCTGGTAGGGATCGTCCTTCCGGCGTTCGCGTCCAAACATGTCACCGTCGAGCAGTTGGAGCAAGCTCTTACCGCGGCCCATGGGAAACCAGATGCGGAGATTGCGCGAGAACTGTCAGATTTGGAACTGACTGAGCGGCTAAGCACCGCGACGCTTTCGCGTTTGGAGAAGGATCTGCCCGGGACCGAGACCAGACAGGCGCTGATTGCATTGGCCGATTTCTCTGCATTTCTCGATCTTCCCACCGAGGAAATTCCTGACCTCGCGAAACCGGATATTCCGGTTCAACGTCAGCTGATGGCTCAAACCATAGACTACGTTGGAAAGACGATCTCTAAATTGCCAAACTTCTTCGCGACACGGGCCACGATCCATTTCGAAGATACGCCTCCCCGTG
>DATDHL010000632.1:0-3071 GCA_036521575.1 Edaphobacter sp.
GCGAAGAACATCCGGGCCCGTTCCTTCAGCGTGCCGCACGCGCTCTCTATGGCTGATGTCGAGGATTGCTTGGCTTTCAGCATCATGTCCACATCGCGCACTAGCTCATCGAACCGTTGCGTGCTCAGGCCGATGCCGAAGTAGTTTGAGGCGATCTCTTCCAGCTCATGTGCTTCATCGAAGACAACAGCAGCTGCTTCCGGCAAAATCCCCGCGTCGGGTGCATTCCCGGCTTGTTGCTTGATGCTCAAATCTGCGAAGAAGAGATGGTGATTGACGATGACGATGTCGGACTCGAGCGCCTTGCGCCGCATCGTTGTGACGAAACACCGCTCCCAATCCGGGCAGCTCTGACCGAGGCAGGCTTCGGTGCGGGCGTCCAGTTTGTGCCAAAGGGCAGAGGACTCGGGTAGGGCGTCGATTTCGGCGCGGTCGCCGGTCTCGGTCGTTCGCTCCCAGGCCGCAATCGCGTGGAACTGGTCGATTTCTTCCAAACCATTCAGGAGCGGATTGTCGCGCAGCGCATAGAGCTTGTGGCGACACAGATAGTTGCTGCGGCCCTTCATGTAGCAGACCTTCAGTGGGCCGAGCAGCGACTCCAGAAAGGGGACGTCCTTGAAGAAAAGCTGCTCCTGCAGATTCTTTGTTCCGGTGGAGATGATGATGCGCTGCTGGCGCTCACGGGCCATTCGCAGCGCGGGCAGTAGGTAGGCCAAGGTTTTTCCGGTTCCGGTGCCGGCTTCGACGATGAGGTGGCGTTTTTCCTTGAAGGCGCTTTCGATGGCTCGGGCCATTTCGTATTGGCCACGGCGGTGCTCGAAGGACAGGGAGGATTGGGAGAGGAGGCCTCCGGGGGCGAAGAAGTCGTGAAGATTCGGTAGATGCTCGGGGGATGTTGGCGTGATCGAGATGGGAGCGGAGGTGGACACCTGACTCCCATGATAGACATGTGGACGGATAAGGGATTTGTGGTACCCCTCCCCTCCCCTATAAAAGTATCCAAAGTCTTCGAATGAGAGCACTTAGGTCTGGACTTAGTTTGGACTTAGGAGCGTGGTGGCTGCCTCAACTTTCTGTGTTTGGGGCTTTCTGTCGCCCATATTTTTGTCAACTGGGTGGGTTTTGGACTTCGATGATCTTCCCGTCAGCGGAGATGGATAGTGGTACCCTCCCCCCCTCCCCATTAAAGTATGCAAAGTCTTCGAATGAAAACACTTAGGTCTGGGCCTGGTGTGTCACCTGAAGTTTGCGGTGGGAGGGGCTATTCCTTTCTGTCTGGGATTCTTTGCGGCCGGGTTTGTCAACTGGGGTGTGTTGGCGGTGGTTCGGTCGGTGCGCAAGATTGAGGCGAAGATACGGCGCAATTTCTATAATGGACAGCGGTAGCTAGAATACAGGGAGCTCCTTCGTAAGTTGCTGTAGCGTAATAAGCCTTGCCGCCTGAGATGGTGCGCGGGAGAAAGCTGGACATTCACCGTGGCCCAAAACGACAAAAAGCGGTTAGGTAAAAAACACAGACAGGCGAGCACACGCCCCAAGAAGGGGCGGGCCCCCAAGTCCGCTCCAACGACCGGTGCTATCGATCCCCGCAAGCGCAAGATCCTTTCGACCAAGCGTGCCGCGACGGAGAAGGCTTCGCGGATTACCAAGCAGTCCCCGGATAGGGAGCGACGGAAGACGATTCAGCACGATGGCGCTCCTGCTAAAAAGCCGGCGACATCGGCGCGTCCGAAGTATGTCCAGCCTGCCGACGGTATCGTAGGCCGGCAGACTCCTAACTCGGCCAATATCGCCGGGCGTGAACGGCTCGGCGAAGAGGACTGGCGTGAGGTTGAACTGATGGCCTCGCAGATGGCTACCGAGACTGAGAGCGTGGATGCGCTACGGCTTCCACTGATTGCTATCTGCGGACGGCCCAATGTGGGTAAATCGACGCTGTTCAACCGGCTCACCGGTTCTCGGCGCTCGATTGTCGGGGATGAGCCGGGGATCACTCGGGACCGCATCTATGGCGAGATCGAGTGGATGGGGCGGGATGCCCGTATTGTCGACACCGGCGGCGTGGTTCCGGACGACGAGGCTTTGATCCCCAGCGAGATCTTCCGGCAGGCCCAGGTGGCGCTTGACGAGGCTGATGCCATCGTCATGGTCGTCGATGGGCGTACCGAGCTGGCCTCGCCTGATATGGAGCTATCGCGGCTATTGCTGCGCGGCGGCAAGCCGCTGTTCCTGGCCGTCAACAAGATGGACACGGAGTCCATGCAGGTGCAGGCGGAGAACTTCCGGCGCCTTGGGTTCAAGAACGTCCAGCCTATCTCGGCTGAGCACGGCAGCGGCATCGGCGACCTGCTCGACTCGGTCTTCGACATCCTGCCTGAGATGGAGACCGAAGAGCCGGAAGCGACCATGCTGACCTCCGAGGAGGAGATGGCCGAGGACGAGGACGGCCCGGACTTCGCTCCTGTTCGCCGTCTGCGCTCGCACGGTGAGTACGAGAGCAAGGAGACCAAGATTGCCATCATTGGGCGCCCGAACGTCGGCAAGAGCACACTGCTCAATGCGCTTACCGGAACGCAGCGGGCTATCGTGTCGCCCATCGCAGGGACGACGCGCGATGCTGTCGATGAGGTGGTCGAGCGCGGCGGGCATAGCTTCCGGTTTGTGGACACCGCGGGTATTCGCCGCAAGGGCAAGACGAAGCTGATGGCCGAGAAGCTCTCCGTCATTATGGCGCGCAAGCATCTTGAGGCGGCGGATGTTTCGCTGCTCATCATCGATGCTATGGAAGGCGTGGCTGCGCTCGACGCCAATATTGGCGGATATGCGCATGAGAGCGGGCGCAGCGTCATCATCGTGGTCAACAAGTGGGACCTGATGACGAAGACTGGACCAGACGGGATGCGTCTGTTCGATGGCAAGCCTCCCGCTGACCAGAAGGTCTATGAGCAGCAGGTGCGGGATGCGCTGAAGTATCTCGACTATGCTCCGCTGCTGTTTATCTCAGCTGCCGATGGCAAGAACATCGAGTCGGTCTTCAAGAAGGTTGAGTTGGTCGCCCGCGAACGGCGCAA
>DATDHL010000633.1:0-2345 GCA_036521575.1 Edaphobacter sp.
CGAAAGAACGGCCGCAAGCAGGACAAAGACGAATACATGAACTTCCTTTCACAACCACAAATATCGACGCTCCCGAGTATAAGGGTTTCACCTCCAAAGAACTAAGCATTGCCATCGCCGCAACATTCCGAAATAATCGCGCCATGCGAATCTCCCGCTTCACTATGCTTGCACTTCTGCTGATCGCCCCAATGGCTCTGCGCAACTCGACAACTCTTGCCCAAACAGGGTCGAAGACCCCCACCACCGACGTCGTGCTCCACTCCGCTGATCTCGATGCGCTCGTTCCCCCATCGGTCTTCTTTCAGGGCATCACCGCAACCACGCAGAAGCGGAACTCCGGCGGTGTACGCTTTGCCGGCGGCCCACTCATGTTCGCGATGAAGGTCGACACCGGTGGATATTCCTCCGCCGTTCAGGAGAAATACCAGACCTACCTCATCACCGAAACCGCACTCGACATCGGCGGCCACAAACTCCCGGCCGGTGCCTACGGAGTCGGCTTCATCGCCAACAACAAATTCCTTGTAATGGACCTCGGCGGCAACGATATTTTCACAGTCACGTCACAACACGACGACGCCATGACAAGACCAACGCCGCTGCAAGTCCAGGCCGATCCCACACACGGCTTTCGCCTCTACACCGGCCGCGACTTCGTCGCCTTCAACCGAAGCCCCGCCTCCACCAAATAATCGCTCCTACTGAGGGACAGGACCTGTCGACTTGCGAACAACCAGGGTAGGCTGAATCATATGCTCTGCCCCGAGGCCAGGCTTTGTCTCCCCGGCCTCGCGCGAGCGGAACAGCGCACGAAAAGCAGCGGTCGCGATCTCTTCACGCGGCAGCCGCAGCGTGGTCAGCGCAGGTTGAGTAAACGCACTCAGCAGAATGTCGTCGTATCCAATCACCGAGATATCTTCCGGCACGCGCAGCCCATGCTCATAGATCGCCCCCATGGCTCCGATCGCCGTCAAATCGTTCGAAGCCAAAATTGCAGTCGGCTTCGCACCCGAATGTAGAATCCGCTGCATCGCCGCATGACCGCCATCCACGCGGTGGTTGCCCTCCTGGATCATATTCGGATTCCCTTTGAGATGACTTCGTTCCAAACCTTCCGTAAACGCGTGGAAGCGAGTGCGCGCCGAAGCCAATCTCAGCGGCCCGCTGATAAACGCAATCCTCTCATGCCCAAGGCCAATCAAGTGATCCATCGCCATCGCAACGCCGGCATGATAGTCAATACGAACGCTACTCACACCCGCACCCGGCTCGCCCGCGTCCATAAAGACCAGCGGCACATGGCGACGGCTGAAGACCTCAATGAGTCGGTCATCCATCTCCGACGTCATGATGGCAACGCCATCCACCTTTCGTTGGAGCATCCGCGTAACGCAGCTCTCCATGCGCACCGGGTCATAGTTCGTATTGGCAATCATGACCTCCTGCCCATGCTCCACAGCGATATCTTCAAATGCCTTCACCAGTTCGGGAAAGAAGGGATTGGTAATGTCCGAGATAATCAGCCCATACAGCCGGCTGCGCCCTGTGCCGAGAGCCCGTGCATTCGTATCCGGATAGAAGTTCAAATCCTCTACCGCGCGAAGCACTCGCGCCGCAGTCTCTGGGCTTACTTTGTCTGAGCCGTTGATGGTTCGCGACACTGTGGCTGTCGAAACTCGCGCTCTCTTCGCTACAGCTCGAATATTCATAACGTTGCAGCCAATGTACGCGAGTTTTCGTAGAATGAAAATCCCGCTTTGATCTCATCCCGAGGCCTCTCCAAATCGCACCGGAGAGCTCCTTCCAAAGTGATCGCCTTTCGCCAACTCACGCGAACAACAGAACATACCGTTAACCACGTTATTATTGCCGATAACCAACAGAAGCTCTTTCTTGACAAGGCCTTTTCGGGTGTGGCCTACTTGGTGCGCCAATTAATTCGGTGTTCACCTTTATTCCAAAAAGAACACCTCGTCGGAGGCCAACGCTCCGGTCAAGGCAGCTCGGGGCGCACTTCGCAGCAAGCAATCAATAAGGAATTCACCATGACAAAACATCTCAAAGGAATGCTTCTATTCCTGGTACCGCTAATGCTGGCGTGCCTCACCTCAACCATGCATGCACAAACCTCATTCGGACAGATCGCGGGCAACGTCACCGACGCATCCGGCGCCGTGGTTCCAGCCGCAACCGTCACCATAACCAACGTAGGAACCCAGGTCGTCCGCACCGTCACTAGCGACGAAAAGGGCTACTTCATCCTCACCAATATTCCCATCGGGGATTACGCCGTGCAGGTAACGGCCGCCGGCTTCCGCGGTGAAAACCGCACCGGCGTCGCT
>DATDHL010000634.1:0-2935 GCA_036521575.1 Edaphobacter sp.
TACCCACCCCACATGTTCGCCGACGCGCAAACCACCCTCAACACCCTGGTCACCCTCGAGGACGCCTTCATCGCCGCTTATCTTGTCGGCGTGCGCAACTTCAGCACCCGCAACCTCCGAGTCACCGCAGCCCGCATCATGGGCATCGAAAGCGACCACCGCACACTAGCCCGCGTCATCGGCCCCAACATCACAAAGAGGTTCGGCGGCCCAATCGAAACCATCACCGGCATCAGCGGAGTAGCAGAAAGCGTGGACCCGCCTAACAATAACGGCTACGAAAGAACCCTGTGCTGGACATCAATCGATCACGCCGTGAACGCACTCCTACCCTTTGTAGACTTCAACACCGCCACGACCGCAGGCTTCGACACCTCGAAATCCTACCCATTCGAACCCTTCAACCCAACCCTGCCGTCGTCCCTCGGAGAATTCATCTCCTTCAGCGGCTGCTGATCCCAAAAACCAAACGCCCCAGCATCAGCGGAGGCGTTTGGCTTATTGGTTTTGTCGACGGTTTTACGTCATTTCAGTCATGGTTAGAAGTTGTACTTGAGAGCGACCTCCAGTACACGACGACCGGTCTTATACTGCGGGGTACCGGTCGTAGCTGTGTTAACGTTGGTGGAACCGCCCGCGCAACCACCACTCGAAGTCTGGGTGCAGTTCAGTTGAAGGTTGACATCACTTCCAAGGCCGAACTGTGGCAGAGGATGGTTCAGGAAGTTGAAGGCTGAGGCACGGAACTGAATGTGCTGGCTCTCCGCAACCTTAACATCCCGGAACACGGCGATGTCCGTATTGAAGAAAGCAGGTCCCTTCATGTAAGGCCAGACAGCCGGCCCATTCTTGCCGATCGTAGTTGGCGTCTGGAAGCAGTCCGGATTGAAGTGCTTCTCAGGCGCGTAGCTTGGATTGCAGGTCAGGTACGGCATCAGCACCAGCGCGTCCGTTCCGAGCAAGCCGGTATTGCTCACCCCTGAAAATTTAACATTTAGGTTGCCCTGCGTGTTGGGTTGGATGGGAGCGCCACTCTGTACCTGCATGTCGCCGGAGAGCTGCCATCCATTGGCCGCCGCCTTCAACAGAGCGTTCCCTGTATTCAGCGTGGGCAATTGAATGAAGTACGCCGCGTTGAAGATGTGCGAGTGGTCATAGGCCAGCGGACCATAGTTATTGCGCAGGTTGAACGGGTCGATCGAAGCGCCGTTTCCGCCGCCATTGTCCGTCTGACCGTCACGGATACCCATGACTTTGCTGAACGTGTAGTTGATCAGGAACGTCGCCTTGCCAGTTTGCTTCTGCAAAGCGGCGACCAGGCCATGGTAGTTGGAGTAGCTGCCGTGGCTTACCAGGTTCAGGTTGCCATAGTTCGCGTATGGCCGATAACCGTTGTATTTATCGCTGGATGGCACTGCGCAGTTTCCGGCCGCGCAGTTCTCCTGCCAGTAGTTGTGGCCGTCCAGCTTGTCGGCGCCAAAGAGGCCACCCACCGGGATCTTGTTAATATTCGCGAAGAACTGAGGATTAGAACCGTTCCCAGTCAGCAGGGCGTTGTCCGTGTGATTGCCGATGTACTGGACCTCAAGGACCATGCGTCGCTTAAGCTCCTTGTCGATCATGAAGTTCCAGTTCATCGTATATGGAGTCTTGTCCTCGCCCTTCTTGATAAGATCGACGCCGGTTGCGCAGGTTGAGTTCGTCGCGCACCATGATCCCGCTGAGGGTGCGAACGTAGCCAACTGAGCGAACGAGGTTGTGGACGGGGTGCTGATGCTCTGCACATTCAACGCCGGATTAAGAGCAGCATCGATGTCGCCCTCCGAGAACTGCCAACGGTAGACACCAAAGCCGCCGCGCAGCACTAGATTGCCGTCGCCAAACATGTCATACGCGCCGCCAAACCGCACGTCGGGATAGAAGAGCTTCGAGACGAAGCCAGACTGTGGGACCGAACTGTCGTTTTGATGCCACTTCGCACCTGTCCACGCAGGAGCGCTTGCTGTGTTGTTGTAGGAGGAGGGATCGAAGATCGAGAGTCCTGGCCCGTTGACCGGATACCACTGACCGTCGTGATCCAGACGGACGCCGAAGTTCAGAGTAAGCTTTCTGGTCGTGTGCCACTGGTCTTGCCCATAGAACGCCCACTCATGAAACGCCATGTCGTGGACCGGCGCATCGGAAGACTGGCTCATGCCTCCCGTGTGACCGATCAGCATATCCGCAATTGGATTGTTGGTGGTGTAAGTCGTCCAGTTGTCGAAGTCGATCGTACCCTGCGTCCCTTGGGTCGTCTGGGTCTGGAAGTTCTCATCCCAGAAGAACCCAGCCTTCAGGCTGTGACGGCCAATCACCTTCGTCAGATTGTCCTGGATCGAATATATCTTCTTGATATTGCCGAATGCATTACCGAACTTCTTGATGGCTGCTGGCGCGTAGAGCCCAGGGAAGCTACCACTGGTATTGCTAACGCCGCTACCCCAGCTGGTCAAGTCAGGAAGCTGATCGATGGTGTTCACATTGGACACGTTGAATGGTGCATTGGTCGTATATCCGGCTGTCGCAGCGGTCATCGCTGAAGGATTAGAAAACGCCGGCGGGAAGGTGAAGTAGGTATAGGCGAAACTCGCTTCATTGGTAGTCGAAGCGTTGAAGATATGGACGTAGTTGGCTGTCCACAGATTCGCCTTTGTGTTTGCGTTCATCGGAGACGGCAGCGGGGAAGCAAAGCCCGGCTCCCACCAGACGCCGAAGTTGTTGATGTCTGCTTCATTCTGCTTGGTGTAGACGACCGAAATCTTGTCGTTGACCGTCGGCGCGTAGTCTCCGCGCAAACGCAGTTCCCAACGGTTGACCGGAGCAGCGTCAAGGTACTGGAAGTTATAGCCGTTGTGCGTGGCCGGATCGATGTTAGGTGCATTGACCTTGTTCAGAT